>JAUSPM010000020.1 GCA_030655675.1 Methanosarcinaceae archaeon
CGTACACTGTTTGCTAACGATTTCGATTATTCAATTTAGTATGTATGGAACGTGCCGCCCGCGGGCGGTCGCATTGTTTTAGTTTAAGATCGAACAATCTCATTTATGCAACAATCTTATCACATCTATACAAATACTAACTAACAAAGTTGAATACAAATTTTTTTGACCTCAATACGCAACTCTTTTTGTGATACACCATACATTTGTGCAAGATACATGGCACCACCAGCATCCACTCCTTCTTTTACATCGCCTGCTTCATATTTTTAAAGTCCAGGCAGATGTGATGCTCCAAAACGAGTTTCACGTCAACCCTCTAACGCTGGGTTATGGATGGCATGGAATAGATTGTTTAATTTTCTACGATCCAAAATAGTTGATATTTAATTTCAAAAACCATGGCAACCGTTTCCACCGTCATGCGACGTGTTTTGCCACCACCAAACCCATATACAAAATATATAACTTAAATTTTTCAAAAAAGCAAGTGTGTTACTTATTGAAAACCGTGTTGCATTTCATGTTCGTAGTGCAGAAACGTGCCGCGCTTTCGCGCGGATAGTAGCACCGTTTTTAGCATCTCTATTATCCTATTCCATCTAGCGATATTATATAGTTGACATGACACTAACAGGTACAGTGGTTTATCAGGTACATGCGTACTTTTAGGTACGACCCATTCCATGCATGTCCCCGTTCTGTTATATGTGGTCTGTTAATAAATGTTTATGACAGTTGCTAATGGTAATTGATCGCCGATCAGTATGTCCTTGCAACATACACTCTGGTTGTTGCATCTGCACCGCATACCGGACATTTTCCGGTGACGTTCTCATCCTGTCCGGTAGGGATCCCGAGGATTCCTGCACCGACATCTTCTTCCAGTTTAAGACCGCATTCTTTTTCACCACACCAGTGTACTCTTGCAATACCCAGTGGAAGTTTTTCCTTGACCTCATCTAATGTCTCACAATCGAATATGCGGCTTTGAACATCATTTTCCGCTTTTGAAAGAAGGTCTGCATGAATGTTGTCGAACCTTTTCAAGATCTCGTTTTTGATATTATCAAGCGGCACCTGTTCCTTTTCACCGGTGTCACGACGTACTACCATCGCAGCATTGTTTTTCAAGTCCCGTGGTCCCAGTTCAATTCTGATAGGAACGCCTCGCATTTCCCATTTGTAATATTTAGCACCCGGGCGGTTATCACTATTATCGATCTTGACGCGTATGCCGGCAGATTCAAGGGTTGATTTCACATTCTCACATGCTTCGAGAACTTCTGTTCCGTCCTTGAAGATAATAGGTATGATGACGACTTGTATCGGTGCGATTTGTGGTGGAAGCACCAGTCCCTTATCGTCGCCATGTATGGAGATCATTGATGCGATGGAACGCTCAGATATGCCGTAGCATGTCTGTTGGGCTAAGACCTGTTCTCCTTCCGGGTTTTCGTATGTAATATCGAATGTCTTTGCAAAAGTGTCACCCAGATGGTGTGCAGTACCGACCTGAAGCGTCTTTCCATCAGGCATCAGTGCATCGACCGCAATGGTATAATCCGCGCCAGGGAATTTATCCCAGTCCGGTCTTTTTGATGGTAGAACAGGAACGCCAAGTTGGCGATAGAATTCAATATATATGCGTATTGCTTCATCGACCTGTGCCGCAGCATCGTCCCATGTTGCATGGACTGTGTGTGCTTCTTTGAATGATGTAATTTCCCGAAGTCGAATGAGCGGACGCGTGTGTTTTGTTTCATATCGGAACGTGTTCACGATCTGGTAAAGTTTGAGTGGAAGGTCTGCATGTGAGCGCACCCATAGTTTGTACATTGGATAAATGGCAGTTTCGCTTGTTGGACGAAGTGCAAGTTTGACATCAAGCGGCTTGGTCCCACCGTGTGTTACCCAGTAGACCTCTTCCTCAAAACCTTTGATGTGCTCTGCTTCTTTCATGAACTCATGCTCAGGGATAAGAAGTGGAAAGAGTGTCTCTTGATGGTCTTTATCAAGCAGTTCCCTTATGATGGCATAGACGTTCTTTCGAATCGAAAAACCAAAGGGATGCCAGACGTATAATCCCTTGACCGGATAACGTACATCCATTATCTCAGCTGCACGTAACAGCTCATTATACCATTCACTGAAATTCTCTTTTGCAGGAAGCGCTGCTTCTTTTTCTTGTTCTGCCATTGCTCTCACTCGATTATTTGAATGTTTTTTAGATAAATTGATGCATTGCTTATAGACATTTCCATTACACAAAAAATGTAGATCCGATGATTTTTAAAAAAGTAACAAATAAGAATAGAGAAATCTCATTCCCCAAGCGGCTGCACATTATCAGATGTATCAACAGTAATTTCAGATGAATCCATATCAAATATTATCATGCCTGTCTTAAGGTCACTTGCTTCATCTTGTGTTAAAGTTTTAGAAATTGCTTTGTCAGATATTATAGCACTGTTGCCAAGTGGGTCTTCAATAATTATAGTGAGTTTTTGCTGGCCCAATCTTGCATCGTTCATTTTTTTCAGGATATCCTGGCTGATCGCGTATTTCTCTTCATCATCCTTAACCCATTTGGCTGCCATTATTACAACATCTTGAATCCGGTCCAATACGCCTTCGATATTGGTCACATAGGAATCCGAGATCATACCTGGTTCCACATCGATGCCAAGTTCCGGGATTCGGATAGTTCCGGAAGTTGAGCGAACAACTCTTGCATCGAGATCATCAATTGTCTCAACCGTTATTTCATAACGCATAGGTTTCTTCTGCGTCAGGATCATTGTATCCGCAAACCTGAAACTGCAATCACAAAGCGCAGTGATGTACATCACTTCGCCAAAAAAAGGAATGTTATCACTGATCCAGTGAATAATTAAGTCCTCGTGGCACAGAGGACATGATGTGAATGTATCGAAGTTTTGTTGTGGATTTTGCTCTGTGGTCAATATCTGGCACCGATAATTTTTGATCTGTCGATCCTGATGCCGGATGGGGTAACCAGTACCTGATCATCTTTGATCCCTGCAATATCGCCGCGGACATCTATAACAACGTCTTTCAGGTCCTTTAACGCACGGTCAAGCAGAAGTTTGTCGGCTTTGATGTTTGAGATATCGATCATCAAAATATTACCGTCATAAATCTCTTTTTTCAAACCAGGCAGTTCGTTCAGATTTGTGAGTTCCGCAACTCTGATGTATGTTTCTGCTGGTTCATCATCCATTACTTCTTCGTATTTGCCAAGATCAAGATCCGTATATTCATCAATGCTATTTGTAGATCTTGTGCCACTGCCAAATATTTTATTCATAATTTTTGCCATAATCCACACCTTTGTTCTATAAAACTTTAGTGATATATTGTAATGTATTAATATTAATATTAATTAAGTTTGTCATTATGCTTCAAGCATATTTTCAGGTTAAATTACTGTTATTGATGCTCAGCATTTCACTTATATCAGACTTATTTGACTTTAGTGATGTCTTAACTTATTATAATGTTACTGGTTTAGACATTCATCATATTTTAAATGATATACTCTCATGTGGTACTCAAACCTATGGCGTCATTCTAGCATCTGTG
>JAUSPM010000105.1 GCA_030655675.1 Methanosarcinaceae archaeon
TTGCTGAAGCATCATCTCCTTTGGTAATGAATGTTGCAAATGAGCTTTTAGGGTCTGAACAAAGCTCTTTTATATATTCTGATTCGGACAGCAATCCACCCCTAACCCAAGATGCTGAAATATATCGAGATGGTGAGGCAGGAATTTCTCTTATGCTGATGGAAACAGTAGAGGCCGAATAATCATTCACAAATAAAAGTAACTTCTGATTGAAAGTTAAAAACTGTGTTTGAATAAGTACCTGACATCAAAATTCACGGTGCGCAAAAATATTTGAAACACGATAGTTAGGCAAGGAGGGAAACAAATCAAATGAAAGCCACGTTATTTAAAGAAGTTGGGTATTCCTTATCTAAGCTCATTGAAGATATTGATGTTGGAGAAATAGGACTACCCGATATTCAAAGACCATTTGTCTGGAATCAGGCAAAAGTTAGGGATTTGTTCGACTCTATGTATAAGGGTTTTCCTGTTGGATACCTTCTGTTTTGGGCAAACGGAATTGGCAATGATCATCGTCAAATTGGCACTGACACAAAGCAAAATATTGCGAGACTTTTAATTGTTGATGGTCAGCAAAGATTGACATCGTTATATTCCGTTCTCAAAGGTAAACCCGTCTTAAAAAGTGATTATAAAGCCCAGCATATTCGCATAGCCTTTCGTCCAAAGGATGCTAAGTTTGAAGTTGCTGACGCGGCTATTCAGAGAAACCCCGAATTCATACCCGATATATCACAGTTATGGTCCGGAGAAATATCACGCAACAAGTATGTTAAAAACTTTCTGGAAAGGTTAGGCAAATATCGTGAGGTTAGTGATGAAGAAGAAGATTTTCTTTGCGAATCGATTGACAGACTTTATGATCTTCGTAGTTATCCATTTACAGCCCTTGAACTATCATCGACAGTCAATGAGGAAGATGTTGCCGACGTTTTTGTTCGCATAAACAGTAAGGGTATAACGCTCAATCAAGCTGATTTTATTTTAACACTCATGTCAGTATTCTGGGATGAGGGACGCACGCAACTTGAGCAATTCTGCCGTAAGGCAAAGCAACCGTCAACAGGTGAGGCATCTCCGTATAACCACTTTATTGAACCGCGTCCTGATCAACTTTTACGCGTATCTGTTGGACTTGGCTTCCGCCGCGCACGACTCCAGTATGTGTATTCCATTCTGAGAGGAAAAGATCTGGAAACTGAACAATTTTCGGAAGAAAAACGAATCGAGCAGTTCGAAATTTTAAAAAAGGCCCAGTTACAAGTTTTGAGCCTGCAAAATTGGCATGAATTCCTAAAGACACTTGTTCGTGCCGGTTTCCGCAGTACATCAATGATAAGCTCTCAAGCGGCTTTATTATATGCATATGTCATTTTTCTCATAGGCAAGAAGAATTATCACCTCGATACGTATGCTCTGCGTAATTTAATCGCTCGATGGTTCTTCATGACTACTTTGACAGCGAGATACAGCTCATCGCCTGAAACAACGATGGAAGCTGACCTTGCACGATTAAGAGCAATAAAGGACGGCAATACTTTTATTGCTACGTTAGATCATGTTATCAATGATACCCTCACAGAAGATTTCTGGAATATTTCGCTACCGAATAGTTTGGCAACATCATCCGCACGAAGTCCGTCGCTCTTTGCTTATTATGCATCATTGAATTTGCTGGACGCCCGAGTATTATTTTCAAAAATGAAGGTTAGTGAGTTACTCGATCCGGCTCTCAAAACAAAAAAATCTGCAACTGAGCGTCATCACCTTTATCCTCGCAATTATCTTAAAAAACTCGATATCACCGATCTGCGTGATACTAACCAGATTGCCAATTTTGCTTTGGTTGAATGGACCGATAACCTTGACATATCAGACAGAGCACCCTCACAGTACCTATCCGAATACCTGCGTAGATTTAGTCCGGAAGAAATTGAACAGATGAATTATTGGCATGCACTGCCTCATGGGTGGGAAGAAATGACATATAATGATTTTCTCGTTTCCCGTCGTAAAATGCTGGCCCAGGTTATCCGTGATGGGTTTAAGAAATTATGTGAGCAATTAGATTGAACGAAAGGTCTGACTTTTAATGAAGGATACCATGTAAATATTAATCATGCAGTGGGTGAGATATGGAGTCAAATAGTCCGAAATTTAAAGTAGGTGATGAAATCCAATGCATTAGTGATCCCAGCCGTATTGGAACAGTTGTTGAGATTTGTGAAAGCCATGCCCGAATACAATATTACAGGGTTAATTTCGGAGCAGGGGGCCGTCCCAAAAAAGCTGAAATCGATCTACGCCGATATGTACCGAATCCCAGTCCATACGAAAATTTGATAAATGGACACATTGATGAATATCAGGAGTTCCAGCGATTAATAACCTATCAGAGGATTATACGAGAAAATCCTCTTCGTAATAATATTTATGCATTTAATGCCTCCAGAACTAGACTTTTCCCGTATCAGTTCAAACCTCTTTTGAAATTCCTGGACTCTCCCAAACATCGATTGCTAATTGCAGATGAAGTCGGTCTTGGAAAAACTATTGAGGCAGGACTAATACTTACTGAACTGCGGGCAAGGCAGACTGTCCAACGTGTTCTTGTGGTTTGTCCTGCGAACCTTACAGATAAGTGGCGTATGGAACTGAAAAAAAGATTTGGTGAAGATTTCCTTGTTCTTGACACACAAAAATTTACGAACTTTCTTCGGGAGTATGAAGAGTCACCCAATCGAACAAGTATAAATGGGATATTGTCTTTAGAAAGTATTAGAAAACAAGCAACACTGGAACAAATCGAAGCGTTGTCTCCGTCTTTCGATCTCGTAATAATTGATGAAGCGCATCATATGCGTAATTTTGGTCGCAATCAGCGAAAGGCTGGTGTGCTGCTAAGCCAGAGCGCTGATGGTATGCTGTTTTTAACGGCAACACCTGTTCATCTGGGCAGTGAAAATCTTTACAGCCTCCTGAACATATTGGATGATGAAGAGTTTCCCGATTTGTATACCGTTGATGATCGTTTCCGCAGCAATGAACCAATAATTAAGGCTCAGATATGTTTAGGTCAAATTCCTCCGAATTTAGATGATGCAATGACATTCATGGAGGAGGTATCAGATTCTCCCTGGATTAAAAACAATCCATTACATGGCGAAATAACAAGCAAATTAAAAGAAATTGAAAATTCAGGTAAGGCCGAAAACAGAAAGCTTTTGCTTCAAGTTCAAAGAGATCTTTCCGAGCTCAACCTTATTGGTCATATATTTACTCGCACCAGGAAGCGCGAAGTCCAGACAAACATGGCAATTAGGAAGGCATATCCTTTACGTCTCAAATTCACGGATAATGAAAGACTTTTTTACGATGTAGTTACTGATTATGTGCGAGAACAAGCCGAAGCTAATACAAACTGCCCGTTAATACAAAATTGGATCTTGATCATGCCCCAGCGGCGCATGGCTTCTTCAATCCCCGCCATGGTGGAATATTATAGAAAGCATTTTGATTTTAATGAACATGAAGTTCCCGAAGATTATGATTTGTCCTATGATAAATTTGACGAGGTCACACCAGATAAACCCAACTTTAGCTCTTCCGAAGACATGTTACGTTTCATTGTTAACAAATGGCCCCAAGGTGAGCCTGATTCTAAGTATGATAGGTTTGTTGATATTCTTAGACAACTAAGAAAGCAAGAGGGACGTCTAAAAGTTATGGTCTTTGCGTTCTTCAAAGACACGCTTCGATATCTCCAAAGACGCCTTACTGAGGATGGTTTTAAAAATGCTCTTATTTCTGGTGATATACATCCGAATGAAAGGGGGTCAATAGTCGAGAAATTCGAAAATGATGAGGACTGCGAAATCTTATTGTCCTCCAAAGTTGGGAGCGAAGGTTTAGACTTTCAATTTTGTAATGTTCTATTCAATTATGATCTTCCATGGAACCCGATGGAAGTTGAACAGAGGATAGGACGACTGGATCGAATTGGCCAGGAGTCGCCTGTAATAAGAATTTATAACTTCTGGATTGAAGGCACTATCGAACAAAGAATCTTGGATAGGTTGTACTCCCGCATTGATATTTTTGAGAGATCAGTTGGCGAGCTTGAGATGATTTTGGGTGATGAACTTGCTACTCTTGAACGTGATATACTGAGCAAGAAATTATCACCAGAGGAAGAGGAAAAATTAATTGAAAGAAAAGCCAGAATAATAGAAGGCCGCCTTGATCAATTGAAAAAACTTGAAAAGGAATCCGCACAATTTATTGGTACTGATCATTATTTTGATGAAGAAGTACAGATGATTCAAAAACACCGTAGATATATCACTGGTGAACAAATGAGACGATTTATTGAGGACTTTATAAGGTTTTACTGTCCTAAGACTCGCCTTGATTATAACTTGGATGAAAGCAGGGGCAAATTGTACCCCGATGAAAAACTGCGTTCAGTAGTGTTAAAATATAGCGAACCGGGCGAGTCATCAAGGTATTTTGCTTCGACACACTCAGGAATACCTGTTACATTCGAGTCGCAAGTTGCTTTTGATTATCCCAATATTGATTTTATAAACGTTCTCCATCCATTAACACAATCCATTGTTAAATATTATGAGGATAGTGGGGGGGTGAACTCAAATGCTCATCACGTAGTCCTGAGTACCACTTATCTTGACCCTGGTTTATATCTCTATTTTATCTATAAACTAAGAGTCCATGCGGCCCGTGGCATGAACACTCTGGAAATGACCATTCTTAATAAAAATCTTGATATTGCTTGCACTGACACAGATTCTGAAATAATCCTTGGAGAGATGGTGGAAAAGGGCAAAGACTCTCGTGGAACACCCTATGAAGTGAACCAAAACATTGCCGAGAAAGCATATCATAGTGCATCAAAAATCCTCCATGAGCGAATATCTAAAATCAGAGAGGATGCATCCAGGAACAATGACGCATTCATAGATCGTAGATTGGAAAGCCTCCATACTTCTTATGGTAAACACATTGTAATGAAGAGAGGGCAGTTAGAACAAGCTGTAACAAAAAAAAGACAGGAACGATATATACGAATGTTGGAAGGCACCATAAGAAGATTGGAGTCCGAACTTGAACAAAAAGAACGTGATTTACAAGCGCAAAGAGCTGTAGAGGTTGCCTACGATGACATTGCTGCGGGAATCTTGGAAGTCATTTAAACGTCTTATAAAACTTGGGAATGCCGAACACCACGACGTTTCTGAGGATACAAATGAGACAGCATCTCAAGACAAGAACGTACGAAAAGACTTTATCTCTCCCCTGATAAGGAAAAAGGCTGAAAAGGCACACATACAAGTCGGCTTGGATTTTGGTACCAGTAGCACAAAAATGATTTATTCACAGATAGGCAGACGTCAGTTTAGAGTCATCAATTTCAATCATGACCTCCCGAATTATCCCCAATACTGTCTTCCCTCTCTTGCTGCCATAAATAACAGTGGAAATCTCTTGCTGGGAATTCCTGCCGCAAGGCAACTTTTAGACCAAGAGTGGGATTCGGGTCTAAACCGATTCAAAGTGATAGTCGCTGGTAAATATGACAATAAGTTTAGGGAATCTATAACTGAAAATAAATTTTACGAATACCTCAAAAGTCATGACTATGACAAATCATTTACTCCGGAGCGGATAACAGCAATTTATCTTGCGTATGCCATGAATGAGGCGAGAAGAATTATTGAAGGATACCCGGAGTATAAGGATGTTGAACTTGATATCTCTTTCAACGTGTGCATACCTATTGATCATATAGAAAATAACGAGGTGCAGCCTGTATTTGAGAAAATTTTTTCTCATGCTGAAATGATAGAAAAGGAATGGCGTCAAAAAAGTCCGGGCTTTGACCCGATCAAAGCCTCCTATGATCTGGAAAATAAACCTACTATTGCTGATAGGGACAAAAGAGTGTTTGCAGTCCCTGAGGCCGTTGCATCCATTCAATCTTACTTAGTTTCATTGAGAAAGCAGGAAGGTTTGCACGCGGTAATCGATTTAGGCGCCGGAACAACAGATGTATCTATCTTCAATCTTTTCATGCCTGCCGGTGATTCCGTAAGCTATTGGTATGCCGCAAGGAATATACCAAAGGGTACTATTAATATTGAAAGGGTCATCGCTTCATATCTGACAGATCTTAATTGCTCGTCTCCATGCACATGTTCAGATCTCTTTACGTGTTTGAGTAATTTAAGAGATTCATCTAAAGAAAATAACACGATTATTCCTGCCGTATTTAATGAAATCAGGGCTATAAAAAAGTCGGATGAATATTATCAGACTTGGGGATCAGCATATTTGTATCATTTGAAAAAGTCATCTGCATGGAATAATGTTGAGGTATTTGTTTGTGGTGGTGGATCAAATCTGCCATACATTGAAGAAGTATTTTCTGTTCCCTGGTGGAATAGCCTTAAAGAATTCAGGTACAATGTGAGCCCTTTGCCAACCCCTTTTAATTATGAAACAGAAGGCATTAATGCTCCGTTTGAGAGAATGGCTGTGGCATACGGATTAGCACACCCACTACCGGAGTTCGGCGGGTATGTTTTACCTCAGGAAGCACCCGATGATACACCACCGATTATACGCAGACCCCCACCTGATCATGAAGATTTATATACATAAAGGTAAGGAACGACTTAATGAGCACTACGCGGCAATTCAGGTAATTCAATTATGAAAACCTGCAAAAATTGTTTCAGAGAATTTGATGAAGAAGATATTTTGGACGTCAGCCCTGCGACAGAGTTGGCGGATATTTTTCTACAAGATATCGGTGTCGAGGATATTAACGACCTCTGCCCCGAATGCATAGAAGAAATGGGTGTGATGGATTTGCTAGGGTTTGGGCAATAAGAAAAAATACACTGTTCAGCTCTGCACACTTCAAACCGCATTCAATGATTTGGAACGATCAGCTTAAGCGTTGACTTGATACTATTCAAGGCCTCCTCCACCAAATCATGGTAAATTTGGAACAGAGTAGGACCAAATAATACCCGCAAGGAGGAAGCCCATGAGATTTTACAATAATCAGCACAAGTATTACTGCGGAATCGATCTGCACACTAGAAAAATGTATGTCTGCATTCTCGATGAAAAAGGAGAAATCAGGGAACATCGCAACATGAAAACTGATCGGGATGCTTTTCTC
>JAUSPM010000010.1 GCA_030655675.1 Methanosarcinaceae archaeon
ATGCACTAAAAGCAATTGAAAATTCGATGTGTATATAGGGTAACGCCGCGCATGCGCGGATTGTAGAATCGTTTTTATCATGCACTCATTAAACACTCTGTACAACAGTGCTGCACCAGTTATACAAATACAAAAAATCAAATATTAAGAAATCAAGTGGTCTTAGTGGGATTTGGGATGATGAAAGAAACGCTGATGAGATTATAAATGATATTCGTTCATGCAGGACAGGATTTGGTGGAAGAGAGATTAAATTATGAAGTATATTATTGATACAAATATTGTATTTGTATATCTGTTTTAAAATGACTTCGCAAATGAAATGATTCGATTTGAAACCAAAAACAGTGCGACCGCCCGCAGGCGGCACGTTCCATCCATGCCAATTTGAATTAACTAAATAGTTAGCAAAACATTTATTAAAACTTGTGGAATGTGCAGATGGCGATTGAAAATTCGATGTGTATGCAGGGCAATGCGCGCTACGCACGTGAGGTGAATCGTTTTTATCATGAACATATTAAACATTCTGTACCACAACGCTACACCATCTAAACAAAAACCAAATATTTATGCTTATATTTATGTTACGTTTATATTGTTACTTTTGCAGCAGCTCTCCCGCCGCCGTCATCCATGTATTGCTGTTGGGTTGCTGAATGTGGATTACGTCTTCACCATGATCAGCATCATCTTGAACCTCTTTTTAGCTTCAAGCGCATGCGGGATATTTGCAGGCATGATCACCATCTCTCCCGCCACCGCTGTAATCGTTTTGCCACCGATCGTCAATTCTGCTTCCCCGTCAAGTATCTGAACGATCGCATCAAAAGGAGCGGAATGTTCGCTCAACCCCTGTCCCGTATCGAATGAAAAAAGAGTCACTGTTCCGCCCTCGTTCTTTTTCAGTGTCCTGCTGACAACGGAGCCGTCTGCATAACTCACAGATCCGGCAATATCGATGGGCTGTGCTACAGCAAATTCGTTTGGTTTGAAACTTAAGTCAGTTGGTTTGTTTGAGGTCAATGGAATCACCTATTATATTTGTATGAATAAATTCATCTTTTGAAATGCCTTTAAAATCATTAAGCCGTTGACAATGCTCTTGGATATGTTTTGCACTTATATCTTCGATCGACATTTTATCCATGTGGATACCATTCTCCCAAAAAATTCACTTCTTCCCGCGCGCCGCCTTCAACCTCTCTTCCGCCTGCGCCATCTTATCCTCATTTTCATCATAAATCTTCTGCACATTGTCAAGTGCTCGTTGAAGACGTTTTTTCAGTTTAACAAGATCCTGGTCTGAAAGGTCATATTGCGGCACATATTGGATCCAGAGATGCTGGATCTCTATTAATGCATCAATTGCCGCTTTCGTTCGGTTAATAGTTGTTTCATCCATAGTATTACATATACTTCTTTAATGTATAATACATATGGGTGCGGCAAGATTTGCCATCATACCATTTGTTATTTATAGAGCAAGTCAATGGGAAGGAAGATGACCCTAATAGAACTATATCATTCTGACACATGCCCTAATTGCCATTACGTCAGGGCGCAGTTACTTGAGGTGCTCCCACGCGGTGTGAAATTCAAAGAGATCAACACATCAAGTCCGGATGGTGCTGCGCATGCAAAAGAGATGGGAATATTGGAAGTTCCCACGATCACCATTGATGGCGAGATTATGTTCATCGGGCGAGTTGATAAAGATGAGATCGAACAGGAGATCAAATTACACATATAATACTTAACACGAGTCGAGGTAGTCAAATTGAATCTGAATCTTTACAAGAACCTTAAAAGGGGCGTTGAAAGCAATTTCATAAACCTCAACCCCATACAGCGCGGAGGCGTACTGACAGTCGAAGCCAGAAAAGCAGTACTTGAATTTGCAGACGGATATTCGGTATGTGACTACTGTTTCGAATCGCGTGTTGACCTTGTACAGAACCCGCCTGTTAGAAATCTTACAGAAGACATAGCAGAATTCTTGAACATGGACGATGTCAGGTACACGGCAGGATGTCGGCATGCAAAATGGGCTGCCATGCACATGGTAGGCAAACCGGGCGACACCGTTGTTCTGGATTCACTTGCACACTACACATCATATCTGGCAGCCGAAGCGAACCGATTAAAAGTCGTGGAAGTGCCACACAGCGGTTATCCTGAATTCACAATTGACCCGCATGGATATGCTGAAAAGTTCGAAGAAGTTGAGCGAAAGACAGGATCACTTCCAGCCCTTGCACTGCTTACCCATGTGGATTATCGCTATGGAAATATCGGTGATGCAAAAGCAGTCGGCAAGGTCTGTAAAGAGTACGGCGTACCGTTCCTTTTGAACACCGCATATTCCTCAGGCATCATGCCAATTGACGGCAAGCGCCTTGGAGTTGATTTCCTGTGTGGATCGGGTCATAAAAGTTGGGCTGCATCCGCACCGATCGGTATCCTTGCGACCACTTATGAGTGGAACCAGCAGATATTTGACAAATCAACCATCCGCGGAGACTGGAGTGGACGCGGTTTCACAAAGAAGGAGATCGCACTTTTCGGATGCTCTCCTGTGTACGGCGCACCCCTTATGTCACTGATGGCATCGTTTCCGAGCGTTGT
>JAUSPM010000040.1 GCA_030655675.1 Methanosarcinaceae archaeon
CATACTCTTACAGATTATAACAACGAGAAAATCCTCGCTGTGCTCGGATTTACTCGAACTATATGTTTATAAGACATACACTACACGAAAATTGTGGAATGCGCTAGAAGCAATTGAAAATTCGATGTGGATATAGGGCAACGCCGCACATGCGCGGAGTACGACAAGAAGTTATATCACAAATTGCCTCACGGCTACTCCTTCCATTTGGAGTAATCCTACTGTGAGATGCGTCAATGGTAACGTTGGGGTGTTAAGTTCACAGGACAACGTGGAAAAATCCGAAAGTCCAATTCGGCTTAACTGCAAGGATAAGGAAACTATGAAGAGTGTAATGCGAACCATTGTAAGAATCGTGAACGCGAATAAGCGAAACTGGACTGTCACGCTTAAACCAAAAGGTATGGAATCTGACTACAATGATTTCCGCGGCATTGTAGGGAATGGACAAATGATTCCCGGTTTAAAGATGGCTTCTAAGGTTTCCATAATTATTTGTGATATAGAACTTGGTAAACCCAATATGCTCCCGAAAACGGGTAGGAACTCCGCGAGGGGCAACGATGGCATAGTGGGTAGAGGAGATAGTAAAAAGCGAATGACAATTTGTAATGAGTTGTATAGAGGTTCAAAATTTGCCTTAACTCGAAAGAGTGCTGACTTACCTTTGGTGTTTCATTGTATGAATGGAGGCAAACTTATGAATGTAAGATGCTCAACGACGCTGAAAAGCGAGAGACTTACAGACGTTCAATGCGTTAATAGGCTGCAAACCAGAATTACAAAAGCAGTATTAGAAATAATCATTGCTGCCCGATAAGGGTTATGGAATGCTTGAGCCGTATGCGGTGAAAGTCGCAAGTACGGTTCTTAGAAGAGGGAGAGCGAGTAATCGCTCTTCTTTATTCGACTTGTAGAATCGTTTTTATCATGCACTCATTAAACACTCTGTACCACAGTGCTGCACCAGCTATACAAATACCACTTATTAAACACACTGCACCAGCTAAACAAAAACTATATTTGTATGGGTTGATTTTTTTCAGATTAATAATATATGGTTAAGCCATCAAAAAAAGCATTTACGATTGTTAAAAAAGGATTATTTATGAATGGAAAAAAAGGTGTTCAAATTTGGTGTGTTTATACTTCAAATTGAAGAATGGGTGAAAAGAAAGTTAATGATAAAGCGAGCAGCGGGGTGCATTTGATGAGCGATTTAGCGAGGTGTTTTTAGCGAGGCACTGATACTGGAATTATTCAGAGTTTAGTCAGCGTTTAACGGCGACAACTGAGCAAGTTTAATTTATAAGATACAGTTATATACAATAATATAAAATATGGTGTATAAATGATAGAGAATGCATTTGAATATATTAATGATAATTTAGTATTGCCAATCGTATTAATTACATTTTTATTATTGACATACATAGAATACAATTTTGTCAGAAAAGATCCTGACATGGTGAAAGCTAAAATTTTTTTAAGGTATAATACATTTAAAAAGGCATTCTTACTACTGGCATTTTTCTCTTTTGCATTACTTCTTCACGTCGTCCTTATTTCTCATCCCCACATACTTGATTTTATGATCCAGTACAGTCCTTCATTTATATATGAATTACAACGGATCTTAGGGTTGATCTTAGTTCTAATTCTGATTTACTTTGTGGCTTTAATTTATAAGGTCATTAAATGATCACGATCATAATATCTTTTCAGATTTAATTTTAAATTAATAGTTCAGACTGATCCAGATTTGACAGATCCCTGTATGAACTACGATGATTTTGAGATATTCGATCTTAAAATAATGTTGTATTCAGAAAAACCGATGTCTGTGGAGGTCGAAGAGCCGATTCCTGTATATTATTTGCAATAGTATAATCCTTCAGGAAAAAACATTTATGCTCCCCATCCAAATATCATGTGAGGTTGTTACAATGGACGAACTGAACGATCAATCAGAAACGGGCTGTTGCCCCAGATTTTACCCTGAACCGTGGGATGAGAAAGAAATCACGTTTGAGGACAAGTTGTTTCTTTAAGACCATGTTACAAGTATATTCCATATTCCCCTGAACTTTGGGAAGGTCATGACGAGAAGTATGAAAAAAATAGAAGATACAGGCACGCCTGTAAAAGCCTATCTCGCACTTTCAGACGAAAACTCACTATGGGGATCAGATGTTTATATAGCTGTGAATGAGGAGATACCCGGGGCAAAGATGGAGAAAATATCAGGCACATTTTTGACAAAAGTCTTTGAAGGGGGCTATAATAATATGGGGAAGTGGACGAAAGAGATGGAAAACTATGTGCGGGCAAAAGGGAAGGAACTTAAAAAAATGTATTTTTTCTATACAACCTGCCCGAAATGCGCAAAATTCTATGGCAAGAATTATGTGGTGATCTTTGCAGAGGTCTAGTGTCACGTCAACTTCAAAAACTGTAGCATCAGTACTCCGCCGTTAGGCGGCGCATTCCATAACTACCAAACGTATAGTTCACTACTACCAAACATATAGTTCACTACTACCAAACGTATAGTCCATTACTACCAAACATATAGTCCATAACCTAAGCCCATAATTCAAACACACAATTCTCAGAACAGCAAATACACCGACGCTTGTAAACTGTATTGTATTTCATGGTCGTGGTGCAGGAACGTGCCGCGCTGCGCGCGTGTGGTCGCGTCTTTTTTTTGCGATATGGTGGCACCTTATGGATCATTCAGGCTAACATTTCTTGGATTTCTCTAGTAACCAAAAAAAGTAGACTACAAAATCAGTTTTTTTGTAGTATATAAAATAAATGTTTGGAATTACTTCTTTTCGCCCTTCTCTATCCGAACAGCGCGCATCGTTTCCCTGTGAAGTGCAACAATAAGGTCACTGAGCACCCCGAAAATGAACATCTGGAATCCGGAGATGATGAGCAATGCTGTTAACATTGTCAGAGGTATGCGGGTTATTCCGTGCATCCATTCGTTCACGACAAACAATCCAATACCAGAACCGATGATAATGAGTATCCCACCGATAATTCCAAAATAGAAAAGTGGATTGTGCATCTTTGCCAGTTTGTATATTGTCATTCCGATCTTAAAACCATCCTTTATTGGGTTTAATTTAGTTGCAGCTTTTGAATGCCTTGCCAGATATGTAATAGGCACTTCAATTGTCTTTAAATCTTTTTTGATGCACTCGACCGTGATCTCAGTTTCAATCTCAAATCCCATCTTGTTAAGTTCAAGGGATCTCATCGCATCACGCGTGAATGCCCTGTATCCTGTAAGGATATCATTTAACCACTCGCCGTATGCTAACCCGAATATCTTGTTGAGAATACGGTTCCCAAAAAGGTTCAGGCGTGTGAACGCAGTAGGCTCATAATTTGCGAACCTGTTGCCCATAACATGGTCTGCATTACCATTTCGCACAGGCCTAAGCACTTCATGTACATCACTCGCAAGATATGTTCCATCGCCATCGATCATCACGATATAATCGCTATCAATGATGATGAACGCTTCCTGAAGAGCCTGTCCTTTGCCCCTGCCGCTCTGGACAACAACCTTTGCACCCTGTGCTTCTGCCAATTTGTGAGTCTTATCGGTGCTATGGCCATCGATGACCAGGATATTGTCAAATCCCTCTGACCTGAAATCCTTTATCAACTGCTCGATAGTTGCAGCCTCGTTAAGGGTCGGTATCAGGATACAGACATCTTCATTTGACAAAATACATCATCCTTTGTGGTGAATTAAAATAATACAGGCACTGTGCCGCGATTGGCACAACCTGCGAGTAAATCTTCTATGTTCAGATTAACTCGCACTATATATTTAAAAAAATATAGTGCAAGAAATAAACTCTTTTGCTTATAAGAGTCCCATGCTGTCAAGTTGCTGTCTTACGACCTCGACTCCCTGATCACAATCACTCGGGGATTTGCCGCCTGTGACAACCAGTTTTCCTGAACTGAAAATAAGCACGACCACCTTTGGTTCAGCGATACGGTAAACAAGTCCCGGGAACTGTTCAGGCTCGTACTCGATATTCTCAAGACCAAGTCCTATTGCAATTGCATTAAGGTTCAATACTGCATGAAGATCTGCGGATGCTACGATATTCTGAACTGTTATTTCAGGATCGTCAAGAGTTTCCTGACCAATTCCATTGAGTTTCTTTCCAAGATTTCCTATAACCGTATGTACGTCTGCAACATTTTTTGCACCGGTACAGACTACTTTGCCGGATGTGAAAATAAGGAATGCCGCTTTTGGTTCAGTGACTCTGTATACAAGTCCCGGGAATTTCTGTTTGTTATATTCTGCACCTTCAAATTCAGATTCGATCTTTATAAGATCAAACTCTTCTGCAAGTTTGGTAGATGCGACCACATTCTCGATCTTTATATTATATTCTGCCATTGTCATTGTTAATCCTCAGTAATCAAATTAATGTGTTATATTAACGCTATTTAAAGTAAAGGTTATATTCACAATTCCTTATATATACTTATACCCACAATCTTATATATATATTTAAAACATTCAATTAAAAGCACATAATTTTGTAATATTGGTTCAGTATTTAAAGATATATTTATATTTATTAGATTAATTTGGTCAATAGAGGGATGAATTTTGAAAAAAACTAATGTCGTAGTTTCTGATGACCGGATGCAACGTCTTGCGCCGGGCATTGTCTTCTTGATAGGAATAATGGATATAATTTTATCATCGGTTTTTGCACAATCCGATTATAATTTTGCAATATTTACCGGCCTGATGATCTTAACTGGTATATCAGTGCCTTTCATCAGGATGCTAAATGTCCGCTCATACAAGGTTATAGCTTACATTTTTATTGGTTTTGCAGCATACTGGGTAGTCGGTACTGCTTACAACGTGTTTGCAGTATACAGTGATCCAAATTTAATGTTAGAGGATTTCATATCTGAGATATTTTTATCTTTAGTAGTTTTTGCACTTGCAAACGCCATAGCAATATTGATATCTATAGTCGACGGGCGTGATAGTGGTTATATTTTCAGCAGTATGGGATTTACGGTTGTAATTTACAACATTTTGATAGAAGGAAACTTGGGTTACGTTGGCGGAAAACCCGATATGTTACTCTTTGTAGCCGTGTTATGGACGTTAATACCAATGTTGTGGTGTTATTCACTCTCCGAAACCACAACCAGATTGACATTCAATGCAAAGAAACGCTTTTTTTCAACAGTAAGAAGCGGGATATCGACACTTCCAATTTACCTTGTGTTGGTTTTCTCAATTATTATGAGCCAGGGGGATCGCGCTTTCAATATCCCGACAATGTCATCAATTGATCAGTTTTTTATTTTAAATCCGAATGTAGCTGAGGCACTCTTTGGTGTGAGCTGGTTCTACATGCTTACACAAACGATTGCATTGTTTATTGAATTTTTCTCAAATGAGTTGGTATTGCATG
>JAUSPM010000042.1 GCA_030655675.1 Methanosarcinaceae archaeon
GTCGCCTCTTATGGACGTAAAGGAAGAAGGTGACAAGATAATTGTCAAAACTGACGTGCCTGGCGTCGATAAGAAGGATGTAGAGATCAGTGTTAAGGATAATGTCCTTGAGATTAACGCAAAATGCAGCAAGGAATCCGATGTCGAAGATAAAGGTTATGTGCGCCATGAGCGCATGTATAATAGTTTCCATCGTGCCATTATGCTTCCTTCTTTCGTTACGCAAGAAGGCGCAAAGGCAAAACTTGATGACGGTGTCCTGACGCTTACGCTTCCTAAAATGGCTATTGAAGAAGGTCATCGGATAATGATCGAGTGACGTTTTTCAAGACACAATTTAATATTGTTTGAGTATAAGCGCCCACATGTCAATCCATATTCATGGGATAATGTGGTCGCTTAATCTTCTTTTTTTAAAAAATTTCAAAACACCCGATTGTAATTTGCGGCATCAGTAAAAATGCTATCGTCATCTTTTGCTTAGTCGGGGTAACTATCATCATCGCCGCAAAATTTAGTATACCGATTGTTCTTGTGAAAGCACAAAACGATATTGATAATTATCTTTAAGCGTATATATACCTAACTTTTGATGTCAAATATATCGATGTTAAATTTATGATTGGTAATATGTAAAAATGTTCAACCCTGAAACTTCTTGTAGGTTTTGAATTTCTTTGAAAATATTTGCAAATTTTTCTTTCATAATATCAAGATACATTTGTTTATTTTTTTCATCTATATCCCTTAATTGATAATCTTGTACCTTCTTTAGATTCCAAAATATGTGGTTGAGATTATCTTCAATTTCTAAAATCGACTTGGTGACGGATGTTTTGAAAAAGTTAGAATAGTCCTTGTATGTATATGTGTATTCATAACATATTGCTCTATCAAGATGCATTCCTTCATATTCATCTATTCCCAACAACACATTTTCTCCAATTTCATTAAAAAAGATGTGTTCTTTTTTTGTTAAAAAATTGAGATTATCACCATCATAACCTCGTAAGTTCAATTCAAGATTTTCGATTTCATTTTCACAATTATAAGAATCCAGTTTGTCTATATACTTGTATACATTTTCACATAAATATGATAAATGATCATACATTATAATGAAGGCATAGGACAATCGCTTGTAAACGAGGTTTTCTACTTTTTTCCGCTTCACGGTTTCATTAATTTCAATAACGATTGTAAACAGAATAATTGTTATCATTGCACCCAATATTTCAGTTATTAGATTAATGCCAATTTGAGAAATCGATGGATTAAATATATTTTTTAGAAGAACAATAATTATCAATGCAATAAAAAATGTCAAAAAATAAACCGATGTTTTTGACTGACTAATATCTGGTATTTTTTTAAGATACGAATTCATTTTATATTTTATTTTCTTCATTAATTTATCAATTAGCTTAATCGTTTATAAATTTGTTCAACCTGTCATCGAATATAAATTTTTTATTTAGTTCTAATTTATAGATAATCTTATTTATCCCCAACGCTATTTCACGCATCGAGGAATGAGGTATAAAAATGCAACTGAAACTTGAAGCATTCACCGTTGACAATATTCCATTGATCAAAAAAGGGGATGACCTTGCAGCAATGATCTGCAAGAACACGGGAATACAGGATAACGACATTGTTGTAATTGCATCAACGATCGTGTCCAAGTCCGAAGGTCGAACATTCGTACTTGATGATATAACTCCTATGCAACGTGCTCTGGAAATTGCACGCAAGAATGGTGAAGACCCGCGTTTCATTCAGGCTGTTCTTGACAGAAGCAAAGAATGTCTGGTTGAGTCACCTATACTGCTTGTTGAAACACTCAACGGGCACGTGTGTATAAAAGCAGGTATTGATAATTCGAATGTAGAGAAAGGGTTCCTTTTGGAGTTGCCAAAAGACCCTGATGCTAGCGCAAAAAAAATCGTTGAAGGGATACGCAAACTCACTTCAAAACGTGTCAGCGTGATAATCACAGACACGAACGGTCGCGCCTTTAAGATCGGGCAGACGGGTGTGGCAATCGGTCTATCCAATATCGCACCGATAAAGAACTGGTGTGGGGAAAAAGACCTATTTGGCAGAGTGCTTGAAATAACTGAAGAAGGGGTTGCTGATGAGATTGCAGGAACTGCAAATCTTCTGATGGGTGAGGGGAATGGCGGTAATCCGGTCGTGATAATCAGGGGGCTTGAGATGTATGTGGATACTGATGTTACGATAAAGGAAACATACCGTTTTGATGGCGAGGATGTTATCAGAAAAGGGTTGCGCAGTTTGTGATTTTTGAGTTGAATTAAGAAACGTCATGACCGCCGCAGGCGGCACGTTCCATGACCAATAAATTATAATAATTACGATTTTTCAAAAATTGAATGTGTATATCTTTGTAGCAAGTAATATTGGAATCATATTTACTCAAGAAATAAAACATTTTTTAAAAATGAGAATTAAAAAAATGGCAATTAAAAAAATGGCAATTAAAAAACGAGTGTTTCTCAACGATATAAATTCATAAATAATTGATGATTATTGGACTGTGCCGCCTGCGGCGGATTGATGTGTCGGTTTTAAAAATAAGTATGTGAATATTGGTGCCGATTATGCCTATACTCGTATTTTCTGCGGTTGCATTTAAATTTGTATTTTTTGTGGTTGCACCTTTTGCGGAATGTTAACCACTTCAACACCCGCTTCTTTGAAAAACATGATAGAATCGGCATCAGGATATGATGTGGTATACACCACCTTCTCTATATGTGCGTTTATGATCATTTTTGTACACAGGACGCAGGGTTGGTGTGTACAGTAGATTGTTGCGCCTTCCGTTCCTACGCCGTGAAGTGCAGCCTGTATGATTGCGTTTTGTTCCGCATGTACGGCTCTGCATTTTTCATGACGGGTGCCGGATGCGATGTTTTCCTGGTCTCTTATGCAGCCGATATCAAGACAATGTTTAAGGTTTCGAGGAGCACCGTTGTATCCTGTGGACAGGATTCTCTTATCTCTAACTATCACAGCCCCTACTGTATTTCGCAGGCATGTGGCGCGTTTTGCAACAACGGATGCGATCTCTAGAAAATAGTCATCTATGGATGGTCTGTCTGTCGGTATGTCAGTCATCAATTTCAATAAACAGTAAGTGGTATATATATGTGTATTGTATGTGGAAGTAATTATCACATTAAGGAAAACATCATATCTTTCGGGAATCGGGCGATATGGCACAGAGTGTGAAATGGAGCACAAAAATATGTCATTTAGTCTAACGGAATCATTGGATTCATTTGTAAAAAAGCACGATAACCGTCAATTGTTGGCAATTCCAATTGCGGTCTTCATGTTATCGATACTGGTATTGGCATTTACGTTCGCAAGCACAGGTGCGCCTGTAAATCTTGGAATGGAATTTAAAGGCGGCACAATGATCGCAGTCACAACAAGTGAATCCCCGCTTTCCATTGAAGCCAAATATTTTGAATATCCAATAATTGATGCCAGATCGGCAGGCGAGAGAGTTGTCATGCAGTTTGGTCCAATGGATGGCAAAGTGCAGCGAGCACTTGAAGATGACATCACAGCCAGTTATTCAGATGTAGAGATCAAACAGATCGGTGCAGTATATGGCACTGCTCTTCAACTACAGGCAGTAAAAGCAGTAATACTATCATTTTTGGGAATGGCAGCAGTTGTTTTCTTGATATTCAGGACGGCGGTCCCATCATTTGCGGTAGTGGCATCTGCATTTTCGGATATAATAATCGCAGCCGCATTCATGAACATCGCAGGGATTGAGCTATCGCTTGGAACGGTTGCTGCACTCTTAATGCTTATCGGTTATTCTGTAGACAGTGACATTCTCCTCACAACACGTGTACTAAAACGACGTGGCACGGTCGAGGAAAAGATATCAAGGGCAATGCATACTGGTATCACAATGACAACGACCACACTTGCGGCACTTGTTGTGATGTATCTTGTATCCACTTATTCATATCTAATTTCCTCATCACTACCACAAATACCCATGCTCTCGGATATCTCAATTGTTCTTATTTTTGGACTTACGGCAGATATTATGAACACATGGTTGCTAAACACGGGAATCCTTCGCTGGCATGTTGAGAGAACATCACCAAGGAGGCGAAGAGCATGAGGGGAGATGAAGTAAAGGATAAAGAGAATCAAAGTATTTTCAAGAATAGACGTGTTCAATTATTCATACTGGTACTTCTTGCATCACTGGTCGCAATCCATCCATGGTATGTTTCCGGTGAAGGTTTCACGACCAATCTCAATTATGGTCTTGATCTCGAAGGTGGTTCATGGCTCCAGATCAAACTTCAGGGTGCTGTCGCACAGGTTGATGCAGACCCAGGGATGATTGTTAAACAAATGGTTGAATCCACGATCGGTACATCAATAGTAATCACGGATGTCAATATTCCCATTGATGAAAGTAGCAATGAGCAAACCTATGTCACGTTCACAACAGACGATTTCATCACACAATCACAAATAGACCTGCTCGGGCTTGGTCAGGCAACGATAACTCGCAAGGAAAACAAAACCGAAGTCACATTGTATTCTTCTAAACAGTCGCTTATCATTGCATTCTTATCTAATTCACTGAACACAGAAGTAATGCCTATTGCTTACGTGGATGGTACAGAATATGAGATCAGAACGGCAGTATCTGAGAAGGAACTGCAAGACCTTATGGCAACTGTTGGCGGTTCGATCGTAAAGAATACGGACGGGACACTGAAATATCGTGAAGGTGTTACAACAGAGACAAGGGATATGACAAAGGATATCCTGAGTGAAAAGTTGAATTCACTTGGACTTAAAGATATACCGGTTCGTACAATTGGCGAGGATTATATTCTAATTGATTTCGCAGGTATCGATCTTGCAACTGCAAAGGATATTGCTGAAAAACCGGGTAAATTTGAGATTCGCATACAGACAACGGGTAATGACAGTGTGCATGTCCTCTATGGTGATGATATTGAAAGTGTTGGAGTTCCCGGATTCCATGACGGTCAGTGGAGCACACCATTCAGACTAACTGAATCAGGTGCTCTTGCACTCCAGAGGATCGCTATAGAAACAGGTGCATCCGACAATCCAGAAGCACACTGGCTAGATATGTATCTTGATGATAACATGGTTTACAGTGCCCCCTTGAGTCAAAGTGCAGCCGATAGGCTAAAACAGTACCCGATATACTCATGGGAATCTTCAACAGGTGGGGATGAGGAAAGCAAGATTCAGGCTGAACAATTGCAGATCCATCTTCGTGCTGGTGCATTGCCTGTCAATGTAGAACTGGTAGGTTCAGGACATGTTGATGCTGCACTTGGTAAGAAGTTTAAGACCCAGTCGGTGCTGGCGGGATTTTTGTCACTGATTGCAGTAGCTTTTGTTGTGTTCCGCCGGTATCATAAAAAAGAAATATTGGTGCCTATGGTAGCAACTTCTGTCAGTGAGGTTTTCATGATCCTTGGATTTGCAGGTGCAGTTGGTTGGCAACTTGACCTTGCAAGTATTGCAGGTATAATCGCAGTAATAGGTACTGGTATTGACCACCTTGTGATAATCACGGATGAAGTTCTCTATGAAGGAAAGCTTCCATCAACAAAGATATATCTTGAAAGGATAACAAAGGCATTCGCCATCATTTTTGCTGCTGCGGCAACAACCACGATAGCAATGTCACCTCTTGTTGTGATGGGATTCGGTGCTCTCAAAGGGTTCGCGATAACCACGATCGTTGGTGTACTGATAGGTGTACTGATCGCAAGACCTGTTTATGGTATCGTGATAAAGGAAGTATTGCAAAAATCAGAACAATAATACCGTACAATAGGATACGGTACAATACAAGATACAGGCGGTGCATTGGTGAAGGCAAAAAAAGACGCATGGACTGTAAAATACCGTCCACAGACCCTTGATGATGTAATAGGGAATGAACAGTCAGTCACTACCATCCGCCAACTTGTCCAGTCAAACAACCTTCCGCATCTTGTATTCCATGGACCTATAAATTCAGGAAAAGCGTCTGTTGCTTTTGCACTGGCGCATGAACTCTATGGTGAAGGGTACGAACGTAATTTCACGTATTTCAATGCCTCTGATTTTTTCGATCAGGGTAAACAGTATCTTGTGCGTGATAAGCGTTTCATCCGTATCATAGGGACTGATGACCCGAAAAAGATTCACAAAAGCGTAATTTCCATTTTTAAGGAGATTATAAATGAGTATGCCGGCATGGGTTCTCTAGATGCGGATTTTAAGGTAATTTTCATTGACAATGCCGAATCCCTC
>JAUSPM010000115.1 GCA_030655675.1 Methanosarcinaceae archaeon
AGTTCAACAATGTCTGCACCACCACGAATGAGTGCCTGTACAATACCTTCTGTTGCAACAGGTGTGGGGTCGCCTGCACCTACGTATGCTATGAGGGCGCTTTCATCGCGTGCTCGAAGTTGTGAAAACTTATCAGGGATTTTCATCATTTGGCCCCCTTCTCAAGATTAATCACGGTTTCAAGGTCCTTGTCGCCTCTGCCTGACAGGTTGATCACAACAATGTCGCCCAATTCGCCGGATTCTGCCGCTTTCATCACGTATGCTAGAGCATGTGATGATTCAAGTGCTGGTATAATGCCTTCCATGCGACTAAGTTCATGGAATGCTTCCAGAGCCTCATCATCATTGGCATGGCAGGGTATGATCCTGCCAATGTCTGCAAGATACGCAAGTTCAGGGCCAACCCCGGAATAATCCAGTCCTGCTGAAATGGAATGAGATTCGAGTATCTGTCCGTATTTGTCCTGTAGTATGCGGGTGCGTGCGCCATGAAGGATGCCTTCTTCCCCCACACTTAGTGATGCAGAGTGAAGGGCAGCATGTTCAGTTGAGGTCATACCGCTGCCACCAGCTTCCACCGCAAAGAGTTTCACATCCTTCTCTTCGACGAATGGGTGGAATATGCCCATAGCATTGCTTCCGCCGCCTGTGCATGCGACAATGGAGTCGGGATATCGCCCCTCCTTCTCCATGATCTGTTCTTTGACCTCATTGCCGATCACACTCTGGAAATCGCGTACTATCATGGGGTATGGGTGTGGTCCAACAACAGAACCGATCAGGTAGTGTGTGTTCTCCACATTTGTGACCCAGTCGCGAAGGGCTTCATTGATGGCATCCTTGAGCGTCTTTGAGCCGGATTCAACAGCATGCACTACTGTGCCCATGAGTTTCATGCGATATACGTTCATGAGTTGTCTCTCAACATCCTTTGCACCCATGTACACTACAGTATCGAATCCCATATTTGCACCTATCATCGCAGTTGCAGTGCCATGCTGTCCGGCGCCCGTCTCTGCGACAATTCGTGTCTTGCCCATGTACTTTGCAAGAAGTCCCTGTCCGATAGTGTTATTCAACTTGTGGGCGCCGCCGTGTACAAGGTCCTCTCGTTTGAGGTATATACGCGTGCCATATTTCTTGCTCAGGTTCTTTGCAAAATAGAGTGGTGTCTCCCTGCCTGCAAAATCCTTCAAATAAAAATTCAGTTCCTTGAGGAATTCGGGATCATCTTTGTAACGCTCGTATCCCTCTTCAAGTTCTGCAAGTGCTGGCATCAGTATCTCAGGCACGAACTGCCCGCCGTATTTGCCGTATAAGGATGTGGTCATTATATGCTCCTGTTATCTTAAATAATGTTAATAAATTGAACTAAATAATGTTAATAAATTAAACTAAATTTATAATCCTTATTGATTTGCCAATTAATGCATTGTAAATCATGGGTGTTGAGGTATTATTATCCATAAAATAATGTAGGCTAATATTCCACTGCCGCCGGCAAGTATGAATAATACCCATAGTAGTCTGATAAATGTCGGGTCCATATCTAAATATTCACCCAGACCGCCGCATACTCCTGCGATCATAGAGTTATTCTTTGATCTGTATAATCGTTTATTCATATTAGTGCATCCACCATTTCTTTTGTTTTTGTGTATACATCACTGCTCTTAATTATTGCGGTTCCAATAAGGATTGCATCTGCGCCTGCAGAAATCACTCGTTTGATGTCATCCTTATTGTGAACGCCACTCTCGCTTATGATAATATGTTTAGTTCCGTTCTTTTTATCAAAATCCCTTATAATTGGTGCAAGGCGTACAGTGGTTTGCAGGTCAACTTCAAGTGTGCCAAGATCTCTGTTATTGATACCAATCACTTTTGCAGTGGTCTTTAATGCACTGTTGAGTTCATCTTCATTGTGAACTTCAACAAGCGGTTCAAATCCTCTTGCCTGTGTAAGCAATACAAATGATCCCAATTTATTTCCAAGTGCACCCGCGATAAGGAGTATTAGATCGCTCTTTGCTTCATCCATCTGGATCTCATCGATAATGAAATCTTTTCGAAGCACTGGAATAGATACGGATTTCCGTGCACTTTTCAGGTTATCGATCGATCCGTTGAAAAAATCAGGTTCGGTTAGAACAGATATTGCAACAGCCCCACCGCGCTCCATCTCTTTTGCGATTTCGGCAGCATCATCTGGTAAGATCTCTCTAAATGTTGCACTTGGTGATGCAGGTTTCACTTCTGCGATGATAGGGACTTTCCCTTCCTGTTTTGCAAGTTTAACTGCAGATATGAAATCTCGTTTTTGATGCATTGTATTTTGAAATGTTGCATCACTATTCGAAATGTCTAGTGCAGCGACTCGTTTTTTGGTGGCTTTTAGTATATCTTCTATTACACGATGCATAAAACCTCAATGTATATCTATGTACATTAATGTATAACTAAATGCATTGGATATATACATTACGGGTCAGGCATACACTTAATGTCTTTGTTTAGCAGTTTTTGACGCCAAGTCGAACCGCCGCAGGCGGCACGCCCCATTATCATCAATGAAATCTTCCTCTTTTCGCATTTAATGGACAAAATGATTTGTATAATAGATCTTGTGCACCATTTTCGCGGAATCGATATATTTTAATTTAAAATTATGTATTATTATTGTATTTGTTTAGTGACTTTTGCTACCGAATTGATCCGCCGCAGGCGGCATATCTCACCATCACCAATAAAATGCTCATTCGTTCGCACTTAATCGAGAAAATTCTCCCTTCGGTCGAATTAACTCGAACTATATGTTTATAAAACATATACTACGAGAAAATCCTCGCTATACTCGGATTTATTTGTATTATATAATTATAAAATATATACTGGGGCAAAGTAAATTGTCGTGCATATTTCAGGTAATATTCTCGTAGAATATATCATTTTCAAATTATACCAATTTCAAATTATATATTACGATCAATTCGACTGATATGACTGATCATCCTATTTTAGTATTGTGGGAATGCGCCGCCTGCGGCGGTTGTATTGGTTTTGGATCCAGATAGGACAATCTCATTTGCGCAGATATCTTACAACATCTATACAAATACGAATTTTATATTCATTTTAGCATCTTCTTATATGCATTTGCTATTTGGTCGCCTTCTTTTTTTACTCGTCTCTCTAGTTTCTTTATATCTTCTTCAGGAGGGATATTTTCAGGAATGATGTTATTATTTGTAAGCACTTGCCGGATTTCGGTATTATTTTTTACATGCTCATGTGTAATTTCAGGCTCCCCTTGTATGTTATTTGTTCTAACATTAAAATTTGTAATCTCTGTTGCGAAGTTTTTAGCGCTTATTGTCACAGTTGGGAGAAAATCTGCCATCGGCCTATGATTTGGAATATTCATTTTCATTTTTACCTGATAAGTTGTAAGCCCTCCAAATAATGCATGGTCGCCTTTACTCCTGATTCTTGCAAATCCGCTTTCGTCAACTCCTCTTTCATAAATTAGTTTCGAGAGTTCAGTTTCAGAACTTATTAGCTTTTTTCTTGCTTCAAGTCGTTCAGATAAAGCAATTCTTTCTTCGATTAATTCCTGTTTTCGAGTCTGTATTGCAAAATAACTTTGTGCAAATGCTATTTCCTGTTTTCTTGATTCGCCGTTTTGTGCTATCAGATAACACGCATAACGAGTAAGCATTATGTCTTCTATTTCACGTTCTGCCTCTGAACCAATCGTAACCATTTTCCTGACCTCGGGAAAATGGTCTAACACATTTTGATTTGCATTTATACAAGATTCTTTTGCTTTCCCAACAACTTTTGCAAAATTTTCCCATTTGGAGTAACCTAAAAGTTTCTGCAAATCCCTTGCAAACCAAAACTCAATTCCATCTTCTTCATAAGCATAGTCTTCGAAACTTTTGGACAATTTAGTAATAATCTGTTTTTGCATCAGATCACCTTGACATTCGTATTTGGCAATTTCAATTGTACGATTTTATCATACAACTTAAAAACAACAAGTGCATCTTTTGAATCCATCTTATTTCCCCTCATTGAACTCCTCGACAATCATTATCTATTCGGTGGCCAAGCCGTAGAGTTTGTAAACAAGCCGATTAATATCGCTTTCCGGTTATGATTGCGATTGATTAATCTTTGATTTGTTTATTTATTTTCTTCTCAGTTAAGTGAAGATAATTCTCATCTGAAACAATCGAATTTCCGGTTTTTTCCTCTATTTCTTTCCGTGTATTCTTTGCGATAGTACCACCATCAATAGCAGATTTTTTACATTCATTGAATCCATGCGAATCTTTTGAGATTGTGATGTC
>JAUSPM010000117.1 GCA_030655675.1 Methanosarcinaceae archaeon
TCCTTCCCACATCTTCATTTGGATAATAGCAAGAAACCTCGATTGATGTTTTTTTCTTTCCATTTTCTTGTTGGAGGGTATCAATTCGCACTCCGCTTGTATAATAATGCTTTATCCATTGCAGATAAGAATCATCAGGCATGTCAACTTTTAGAACATCAAATATAATTTTGGGTGCGCGCTGATACGTTATATCAAGTTCATCAGCCAATCTTAACAATGCTGATAATAAGCGAATACGTACAACCTCAAGCCCTATAGTTTGATCCTCATAGTCTTTCGATTCAAGTTTTACTTGCCGATGTCCTTCAGAAATTAATCTTATACATTCAGATTCCATGTGATCTAACTTTAAATCATTTGCATGTTCTTTTATATAGCGACCGCTTCTTTTATGGTGTTCATCTCGTATTAAATCTGGAACCGTGTATGGTTTATTTTTCGATTCTGACAATTGTGCAGCTATTTTTTCATCGTCAGGGGACTGAATTTGCATTCCAACATCGTGCAAATAAGCTGCTGATAACAAACAAAATGTTTCAGTGTCATTCAAATGTTCTGTGGGATTTAATCCACGTATTAATTTTTCAAGTACGTCTATCACATAATTAGAATGTTTCAAACCATGGAGTGTATAATAAACATGATACAACTCACCTTTCCCCCAGATAGTTTCTACTTCTTGTTCAATTGTACTTAATTTAGAAGCAAACTTGGCATTCAGATTTTTTTTCAATTCCATTGATTCAAAAATAACAGTTAATGAATATTAAGTTATCCAAATGAATAAATTGATATTTGATAATGATCTATTCAAGAATTATGGGAAGATACTACAAAAACAGAAGCAAAGTTATAATTGATGCACTCTGGAATAAGATAAGGTTTGGAAAAGAATGGAAAGAACGCTTCGGACATGATGCAAACAGCGTAATGGCATCACTTCGGAACAACAACAATATTCATTAATACAGATATCCTTAGTGACGTTTTACAGAACAATTTCGAATTAAACTGCCTTTTTATATACAAAAATACACATTTACAATCATAAAGTAAAAGCAAGGAGTGTCTCAAACCAATGCTTGATCTACTGAAAACATCACTAACAGAAGCCCCAATAATCAAAAGGGGTGAATATTACTATTTCATACATCCAATATCTGATGGAGTGCCAATACTCAGTCCTGAGTTGATCAGAGAAGTTTCTGATCACATCTTGGAGATCGCAGATACGGACGTAGACCGGATACTCACAGTGGAAGCCATGGGAATCCCAATCGCAACTGCGCTGTCGTTAAAGACGGGGATACCGTTATCGATTGTCAGAAAGAGAAAGTATGAACTTGATGGTGAAGTGAAACTTTCACAGAGTACCGGATATTCCAAAGGAGAGTTGTACATCAACGGGATCGTAAAAGGTGACCGTCTGCTGATCGTGGATGATGTCATCAGTACCGGAGGGACACTTCATGCTCTTGTGAATGCCTTGCAGGATATTGGTGCGATAATATGTGGCATAATTGTCGTGATAGAACGTGGGGAGGGTTCATCAAAACTGGCGAAATTGGGCATTGATGTTACTACACTTGTTAAGATCGATGTGAACAAAAATGGGGTACAAATAATGGGGTACAAATAATGCTGTATCAGGTAAAAAGTAGTGAAGAATTCGATTTTCAGATCGACCGGGTTATAGATCTAATAACTAAAAGTGGTGCAGAAATTGTTGGGCTCCAGTTCCCGGAAGGGTTTAAAAGGCGGTCGCCACAGATATCTTCAATGATCGAAGATGCGACCGGTGTTAAAACCATTATCTCGGGAAATCCCTGTTTTGGTGCTTGTGATCTTGATTCTGCCCTGATAGATAGTGTAGACATTATGTTCCATTTTGGTCATGCTGAACTTGATGATACAAAGTTGAGTGAAAAAGTATATTTTATTGAAGCACGGTCAAATGTAGATGTGACTTTCGTTACTAAAAAAGCATTGCAAAGCCTGCGTGGGAAGCGCATAGGATTGATCACAACAGTCCAGCATGTGCATAAATTGGATGGGGTGCGAGAGATACTGGAACAGAATGGTAAAACATGTGTTATCGGTGAAGGAGACAGTAAAATTGCATATCCAGGACAGGTCCTTGGCTGCAATTTTTCAGCAGCGCGTGTCGAAGGTGTAAGTGGTGAGAAGTGCGATGAGTACCTTTACATCGGAAGCGGAGATTTTCATCCGCTAGGTGTTACTCTTGCAACGAAAAAACGAGTGGTTATCGCAGACCCTCTTATGAATGAGGTGCGTGAAGTAGACCATACACGGATAATGCGCCAGCGCAGTGCAGTTATTGGAAAATCATATGATGCAAAGGTTTTTGGAATAATTGTGTCTACCAAGAATGGACAGAATCGCATGGAACTTGCAAACCAGTTGAAGGAACTTGCAAAGAAGCATGACAAGACTGCACATATATTTTCAATGGACCTGATAACCCCTGATCAACTTTTACAATTTAAGGTTGATGCGTTTGTAAACACCGCGTGTCCAAGACTGGCGGTTGATGAAATTGGACGATTCAATGCTCCTATGCTCATGCCACAGGAATTTGAGATCGTAGTTGGTGAAAGGAAATGGGACGACATCGTATTCGATGAGATATTAGGGGAGTAAAATAATACGATGAAACAGCGAAAACTTGAGATGCTACTCGAAAAAGTTGAGGGTTTTGATTCACCCAATGTTAGACTTGAGCAGTATGCAACACCTGCAATACTCGCTGCAGAGGTTCTGCATTTTGCATACATGAAAGGAGATATTGTAGATACTGTGTATGATCTTGGATGCGGAACAGGGATACTTGCGATCGGTGCAAAACTGCTTGGTGCGGAAAGGGTGGTTGGTTTTGATTCAGATGAAAAGGCGCTGGAGATTGCAAGGAAAAATGCCACAAAAATGGGTGTTGATGTTGAATTTGAATGCTGCGACATATCGGACATCAAAGGAAATGCGCAGACAGTGGTCATGAATCCGCCTTTTGGAGCGCAGGCAAAGGGGAGTGACAGACCGTTTATTTTAACTGCATTGAGAACAAGTGAGGTCACATATTCCATTCATAATTGTGGAAGTCATGATTTTATCCAAAAGTTCATTAGTCCTGCCGTCATTACAGAGTGGTATAAAACTTCATTCTTAATGAAACGAACATTTAAATTCCATAAAAAAGATGTGGAACAGATTGAAGTGGAAATATACAGGATTATGCGATGAATGGGACAATGGTCCAAATGCTGAATGAATTAATAATTGTGATTACTAACTAACACTATAATTTAACTTTATTATGATAAGAGGGATTATTATTAGAATACGAAAGAAAACTTCAAGAAGAAAGATAAAAGGATCTGAAGAAGATGGAGAAATTGAAGGGTTGGATGAAGACGAAACTGTGGAAACACCTATAGATATACCTGTGGAAACACCAGTAGAAGAAGAAATCGAAGAGGTTGTTACAGTGATGAAAGAATCTGCACGAAGTGGACAGAGACCTTCTGAAAGAAGGAACAAAAATACAAATGCTGATAATATGAGACCTAAAAAGGAAGATGAGGCACCAGAAGTAACTGAAGAGACTGTGTTCGTTCTGCCTGGTGATATGATCGGTACAAATGAAGAGTTTGCGGCAGGTCCGGAGACATTCGTTCGTGGCAGTGATATATTCTCACTTGTTACTGGGACTGTAAGTATCAATAAAAAGAGACGGACCATATCTGTAATTCCAAATACAATCACACCTCCGGTAATCAAAGAGGGCGACATTGTTGTTGGTGAGATATTTAATGTCCGTGATTCTATGGTACTCTTAAGACTTGGAGGAATTCAAGGAGCAGGTGAAAGAGAGTTTCAGGCTCCAGCTGCTGCGATACACGTGTCCAATGTTAAAGAAGCGTATGTGAAAGATATGTCCAATGAATTTGGAATTTCTGACATTGTCAAAGGAAAGGTTATTGATCTTGGTAATATGCGACTTTCGACATCAGGGGCTGAATTGGGTGTTATGAAAGCATCCTGTCCGGTTTGTCATACATCCATGCAAAAGGATGAAGGCAAAGATAAATTGAAATGCCCATCATGTGGCAAGACCCAGAGCCGAAAACTTGCAGCCGGTTACGGAACAGGAATAGTCTGAATATAATTG
>JAUSPM010000081.1 GCA_030655675.1 Methanosarcinaceae archaeon
GATGAGGTTGTTTTAAGCAAATTTGGGCAGATCTAATAATATTGTCCCAAGGCCCATTAATACTGTATATAGTAGGTAAAGCAGTATTTGTAACTACAGTATACAGAATTAAACAAAACATAGAGGAAAGTAAAAATGCAAGAAATAGAGAGTAAATATTGAAAATATGATTCCAAAAAAAGGTGTTTAACAAAAAATATTGAATGCTGAAGTCCTTGAAGCATTATTCGGAGCAATACCTTAACAGGGGTTTTGAAGAGACAAAAAAGATTGCAAATAAATATATTCTGACAAATTTTTGAACGATTAGGTGGAAACAAGATAATTTATGAATTATATCGGTGTGGATGGGTGTAAAGTTGGATGGTTCTATGTAAGCCTAGATGATTCTAATAATTGGGAAACCGGAATCTTTCCAGATATTAAATTTTTTATTGAAAAATTTCATGGCGAATGCTTGATTCTGGTAGATATACCCATAGGATTACGACACAAGGGAAATCTAGAACGAATATGTGATACAGAAGCGAGAACAATATTGGGAGAACGAAAAATGAGTGCTTTTCCAGTGCCTTGTCGAAAAGCAGTGTATAAAAGTAGATATGAAGAAGCGAGCCTTATTAACGATGAACTAACGGGTAGGAAGTTATCACAGCAAAGTTGGTTTATATCCAATAAAATAAAACAAGTCGATGATTTACTTACAAATTCCTTTGCACCTCAAAAATTAAGAGAAGTTCATCCCGAAATATGCTTTTGGGGTCTAAATGAAAGAAAAAGCATGAAGTATTATAAAAAAACTCCAGAGGGTTTTAATGAACGATTAGATGTGATAAGGAATATTTACAAAGAGTGTGATGAACTTGTTGAGGAAGTATTATCAAAATATAAAAGATATGAAGTGGGCAAGGATGATGTTCTTGATGCCTTAGTTGGAGCCGTCACAGCAAAATTTGGTTTTAATTCATTAAAAACTATTCCAATAGCACCAGAATACGATGAAAAAGGGTTGCCGATGGAAATGGTATATTACACCAATAAGCCTTATTAGATCTGGATGTGGTGAAAACAATAATCTCAGAAATTAAGATTAAAAGTGTATAATATCAAAGATTTCAGGACTACACAAACCCCTTCCAATCTCAAACATTAATAACAGTTAAATGAAGTAAACTCAATTAGCTAAGCATGGACCCATTCACTGCAATTACACTTGCAATCTTTTTACCATTCGTTTTTGCAGGACTCATACCCTTTGCACATAAAATTCTAAAACAACATATAGGCTGGCTTGCAGCAGCAGTCGCACTTACAAGTTTTTTATTAATCGCAAAAGTAGCCCCAATCATAGTTAATGGCGATACTGTCAGTGGTGCGATTCCATGGCTGCCGAGTATCGGTGTCGAATTCAGCATCTATGTAGATGGACTTAGCATGCTCATCGGATTCCTGGCATCCGGTATAGGTGTGATAATCATGTCATACTCGAACGGCTACATGTCCAAAAAAGAGGACCTGCCACGATACTACAAGTGGCTTCTATTGTTCATGGGTTCCATGCTGGGAATGGTATTCTCTGCAAACACCATCCAGTTGTTCATCTTCTGGGAACTTACCAGCATAACATCCTTCATGCTTATCGGATACTGGCGTGATAAACCGGAATCCATCTACGGTGCTACAAAATCACTTATACTGACAGCATCAGGCGGACTCGTCATGTTTGCCGGATTCCTGCTACTCAGTTCAATAACCGGCACCTTTGACATACCTACCATACTTCAAAACGAATTATTGATTAATACCATACACGAGCATAAACTGTTCCTTCTCACATTGACATTGATATTCATAGGGGCTGCTGCAAAATCTGCACAGGGTCCGTTCTACATCTGGCTCCCAAATGCCATGGAAGCCCCAACACCGGTCAGTGCATTTTTGCACTCTGCAACAATGGTCAAAGCAGGCATCTACCTCGTTGCAAGAATACACCCGATTTTCTCAGGCACCGATGCCTGGTTCTACCTTGTAGCCGGCACAGGCATGGCTACAATGGTAGTCGCAGGATTCCTCGCATTCCGGCAGACCGATATCAAAGCCATACTGGCATATTCCACGATCAGTCAACTTGGTTATATCATGACCATGTACGGCTATACAACTCAACACGAACCAGGGATCGGCGTGGCAGCAGCAACATTCCACCTGCTCAACCATGCAACATTCAAAGCATGCCTATTCCTTGTAGCCGGAATTGTGGTACATGAAACCGCCACGCGCGACATTCGTAAAATGGGCGGTCTTCGCCACAAGATGCCGATAACATTCATCATAGCATCAATCGGTGCGCTTTCAATGGCAGGTATACCGCCGCTCAATGGTTTCCTTAGCAAGGAAATGTTCTACGAATCCTCACTTGAAATGGGAGCAGCACTTGGCTCGCCATACACCATAATAATTCCTGCGATCGCAGTTCTTGGTGGCGTATTCACATTCGCTTATTCAATAAAATTAATTGACGGCAT
>JAUSPM010000119.1 GCA_030655675.1 Methanosarcinaceae archaeon
AAACTACACTATTAGCAATATGAATGTTAAACTAAAGACCAATCTATCTCTTAAAGATAATGAACTTCAATTCCAATTTCCAAAACCGGATGACATTCTCCTTCCTGAAAATCTCAGCACAATTGAATTTACAATAAGGTCATCCCCTAATGAAATTGATGTCTCTGAATATGTGCAAGTTCCTAATCTTGCAGGCATGACTCGGGAAGATGCAGAGAATGCGATAAATAATGCTGGTTTTAAGTTGGGTGCTATTAGTGAAGTGGAAAGTAGTTCATCTCAGGGCATAGTGATCGGCCAGATGCCTTCAGCCAATTCAATTGCCATGTCAGGAGAACTCATCGATATAACAGTCTCGAAGATCACGTATGTTGAAGTGCCTAATATTATGGACTTTGATATTGACAGTGCAAAGGAAATTTTGGCTAGCAGTAATCTTGAAGTAGGAATAATTACTGCAAAAAAATCATCATTCACATCAGGGATGGTTCTATCTCAGAGTATTGAGGCCGGAACACGTGTATTGTCCGGTACATCTGTTGATATTATTGTGGCGGAAAATGAAAATGAAGAAGAAGACAAAGATGTTCAAGACAAGGATGAACCTGACGAAGATGAATATATTGATCTGGAACCCCTGATCCCTGAACTCATAGTGCCTGATGTAGTTGGAATGGATGTCAACAAAGCGAAGTCCATACTGGAAAGTGAGGATTTTAAAGTTGGTAGGATAATTGAAAGATCAAGCACTTTAGATAAAGGCATTGTCATTGGTCAAAATCCTGTCGCAAACACTGAGGTAAAGACTGGGGTCTCAGTGGATCTGACTGTTGCAAATCCGGATATTGAAATGATTGAAGGCATTGGGCCGGAAAGAGGTTCAAGACTTCGAAAAGGCGGTATTTATACGATTTCAGATCTGGTTGCTGCTGATCCAAAACATGTAGGTGAACTGGTCGGTAAGACTGCCGGAGCCAGATTCATTTCAATGGCAAATCTTATTGACAATACTTCAACGCTTAGTATTTTTGGTATTGACAGGCAATCGGCTGAAATCCTTGTAAAAGCCGGTGGAATCAATTCACCTGAAATGCTAAAGAATGCAAATCCAGATGAGTTGTACAGCATATGCAAAGAGGCGGTAAAATCCGGCAAAGTAGAAGTGCCAATTGATTACACTCTTAAGATAGATGATGTAAAACGTTGGATTGAACAGGCACAATAGGGTATAGTAGGGCACATTATGGGGCATATAATAGGGGTATTGTAAAATATGGTTTTAGAGACTTTCATTATTAGTCTTAATGATGGTGTATCTCCCATTGAAGTAGAGAATATTGTCAAAACACTTGGCAGAGTGAGGGCTGAGATTACTATGATTGCAAAAAAAAGCATAATAGCAAGTTTTGACAGTTCTTATGTGGATGTCATTAGGAAAAAGAATGGGGTTATATTGGTGGGTGGTATAAATTTCAGGGGACGCAAGATCAGAAAGGTCGTGAAAAAGGAATCATGATATGTTTTTTTTTAGATCGCCACAACATAATTTAAAACCGCAGAGCACGCGGAGAGCGCAGAGAAAAAATTAACTTTCTGCGCCCTACGCGGTTCTATTTTTGAATTTGTATGGCTGTGGGGAGATAGCTGCGCAAACGAGAGTGTTTTGCCTTAAACAAAAACCAGTACAACCGCCGCAGGCGGCATGTTTCCAAACCACTAATCGTATGCAATTATTCACATTGGTCGGATTAATAATATAATAATACATAATTTTAAATTAAAATCTATCGATTCCGCGAAAATGGCGCACAATATATATTATACAAATAATTTTGTCCATTAAATGCGAAAAGAGGAAGATTTCATTGATGATAATGGGGCGTGCCGCCTGCGGCGGTTCGAATTGGCGTCAAAAACTGCTAAACAAAAACTCCAGATCTATCAATGTACCCGTAAGTCATCAATAACATTCCGATGGCAGCAACGAACTCAAATCCAAATATATTTAGGAAAAGGTCTCTAATATCATTTGCAATATTGTTGCCAAATTTTATCAAGTTCTTTTATCCAGGTACTCAATTTATCCTCATATTTGGTTTTCGGCAACCATGTTTGAAAAAATCCTTTTCCTGGCTTTAATTGTTTTCCTTCAACTATTAATGCAGATAATAATATTGGATTGGTTTTTTCGTTGATCTGGTCGATTATTTCAAACAATTTATTCAAAGCATTGCGATTATTAGGTATTTCTCCAAATTTTACCAGCACATCGCCATATGTAACTATAATCTTTTGCTCATGAAGTTTTTTTCTATCCACTTTATCGGACAGATTCAATTCAGTACTTTGTACTTTACATCTATTTTTTGCAATCTCAATAAGATACTCATAAACTTCCGAATATTCCATTTTTGTAATCACCTTTTAATTTTGATCAGAATATTTCAGACAAATTTAAAGTGTATCCGTCTGTTGTTCTTGCCCTTGTTCTCTGTCTTGAATATATCAATATGTGGGATCTCGCCGGTATTTGCCACATGCGTACCGCCGCATGCCTGCTGGTCAATATCCTGTATGGTTATTACCCGTATTTCTGAAATGTCAGGCGGGAAAGCATCTTTTAATTTCACCACAGATGGAATGTTTAACGCTTCATCACGTGGCATGATCTTTATTTCCACAGGAAGTTTCCGATCAATTACTGCATTGACTTTTGCCTCATAGGATTTTATCTGTTCCCTGTCAAAATCTTCAAGACTAAAGTCGATTCGTGTCTTATCCTTGCTTATCTGGTTGCCTGATATCTGTGCATCGGTTTCATTGTGTATGATGGCACTTAAGATGTGGGATGCTGTGTGGTATTTCATTAAATTGTAGCGCTTGTCCCAGTCGATAATGCCCTTTATCTTGTCACCAGGCTTCAATCCTGGCACTGAGATTTCGTGGCTTATGATCCCATCGATCTTTCCGACAAAAGCGACAGGATATTCCTGGCCACTGTGTGTCAAAACGCCTGTATCAGAGGGTTGTCCGCCGGAATTAGGATAGAATGCTGTTTTGTTCAAGACCACGTATTTATCGTCTTTTATACTTTTAACTACAGCATCAAATTCTGTAAGATAGCAATCTTCGAGATATAATTGTTCCATGGGGGTTATAAACGCTTTTAGTTTAGATATAATTTGTGCACCTCATGTGACCTGGCTATATGGGGAAAAAGAAACAGAGGGCTCTGATGAGATATTTTTAACAGATTCCTAATTATATTCAATGACGTGACGAAACGCGCGCGTTGCAAGTTTAAACTTAAACTTAAATTTAAACTGAGTTGTGTTTGTTTAGTTATTTTTGATGCCGAAACAATCCGCCGTAGGCGGCATGTTCCTCCATAAACGAGAAAATAATCCCTCATGGTTGCATTAATTAGGAGTATGCAATCTTACTACAAGACTAACAGAAAAGTCCATATTACGAGGGTCAGTGGTATGGAAATACGTCGCCTGCGGCGGTTGTATTTATTTTAGTTTCAGACAGAACAATCTCATTTATGCAACGATCTTATCACATATATACAAAAACTAAACTTAGATCTAAACTTAGATCAAAACTTAGATATAAACTTAGATATAAACTTACGAAACAACCTTCAATATCCCGATCTTTGGCTCGTAACACATGCCTTTTGCAAGCAGTTTGCGAACCGCTGCAACAATAACATTCTCAGCCATTCCGCGAGATTTTGCGATTATGATAAGTTCAGCATAATCGATGCCTTTTCCGGTATCCATCTCTTTCATAAGTTTAAGGATAAGATCCTCGTCAGGAACTACATTTTCGTTATCTGACTCCGAGCCGATGGATTTTACGCAATTCAATACTGCATTCTTTAAATTTTGCAGGTAACCTTCATTCGTGTGATAGTAATCAAGAGCCAGACTTATGCCTTCTGCAAGTCCTTTTGGAATATTGTTCTGCACCAGGTGCTCAAAAAGTTCTGTACCGGTGAGGCCGCTTGCAAGTGCAATTGAAAATGCATCGACCCTGTCAAGTGTCAGTTCTGCGGTATCCACTATCCAGCGGTCACGTATGTCTGAATCGATGACATTGATATCTTCAGGCCGGATCGAGACGAAAACCGAACCATCTTCTGGTTCATATATCCGGGCTTTCCCGACAACTGATACATAAGCGGGTATTTCAAGCGTAGACAAAAATATCGCAGCCTCTGGTTGATACTGTCCTGCATAGACGATGAATGCGCCACTTGGGTCAACCACGCGGGCTCGCCAAAGGTCATGTTCGGTTCCGATATTATCGATCTCTGTGACAACTCCTGTGGCAAAGAGCCTGTTTATCTTAGAACCTAAAGGGCTGACAATGAAATTAGGTGCATGCCCCCCATCAAAACTAACTTCGTCAGGTTTTGGATGTATGTTAAATTTGGAATCATTGAATTCCTTTGCAAAAAGGCGTTGTGCGACCTCTCTATCAACCATTGTCTATGTCTCCCGTTTGGTCATTCCCCATACGTTCTTTGAGTGCATTAACACGTATCCCGATATCATTATTGGGAACCCATGCAGAACTTGCTACAAGCATGATCCCAAATTCGGTACTCGACGTGTTTCCGCGAACTGCGAGATATTTGCCTGTGAGGACTTTTCTCATATCTCCAAACACAGCTTCCTGTGACATTGCTTTTTGGATAATATCTTCTGCTTCTACCATACTTCTGCCGTATATTATCTCGGAAAGTTCCTGATTCAACATCACTGAAACTGCACCTGTGCCGTCATCCAGTATCGCTTTTATGCGCATATCTTTCACACCTTCCACAGTGGCATGCACCCGACAGGTGCTTTTTTGTATCACGCGGTTACATTCGGGACAACGGGTAATGATGCCTGACCCTGGTCGGATCGATATGATATTTCCAAGTGCAACAACATCGAACATCCCATCGTTTTCCATTATCTCGCTGATCGGGATCGGCTCTGGTGCCTTATTGGAGGATTCGAATGTAAATGGCATCTCTTCAGTGGAGGTGTCAACGGCAGTTATAGTCGTATTATCGTTAAAATTCAGGGATGGAACACCTCTAAACATTCGAACGGATGCTTTTTCAATCCGGATGGTGTTTCCAATATCCAGACCATCAAGTGGTATCCATGATGTGAAAGGAAGTTTTGCAGTCTCATCTGCAAGTACGCCTTCAATAATTGTTACTTCTTCACCTTTGATATTGACGTTCCTGTGGGAAAATTCAAGAATGATTGCCACAGAACTTATGGTAAGGTCGGTATTTACGACATCACGCAGTTTTTTGATTGGAGTTTTGGTAAGTTCATCCATTGATGGCAGTACATCATCAGGCAGTTTTTCAACGCCGGAACGCTCTCCGAAATTTACTTCAGAGCGATTATGCCAGTTTCGTGAGTATGCATTTTTGATCTTAATGACATCTCCGCTCTTAAGCGAGTAGTCGTTCCATGCGGTAAAAGTGCAGGCTCCATCTTCATCGGCAAGTGTACCTGAAAAAATGACTGTTTCCTTGCCGCGCAAGTTCACGGTTTTTTCTGTAACATCTATTATGCGCCCTGTAACCTCAAAGCCTTTGAGTCCGGCTGTGATATCCTTTATTTTCATTACCGGCATTGAAGCGGATTTGAATTTACGAATAATGGTTCGTTTTGCTTCATCCAGAGGTACGCGAAAATCCAGAAGTTTTTCAAGTTCTACTCGAATCTGTGATTCGTCGACATTTATACTTATATTTTCAAGCGCCTTTGTTAGCTCTTCGATATGAGGCGCCAGTTTATTTTTCATAATAAGCCTCCGGTCAAGTGAGACAGTTGTTATCTATTCTATAGATGTACCTGGCAATAAATATACCTACCTGCTCCAAATATTGTACTAAAAAGGTATGTTATTCGCACATTTACACCTTATAACAAGTTATATATGCATATTTGTCCAATTAAAGGATGTATAATCAATTAATTATGAATTTAAGTATATATGGAGGAAATATATGACAATTATACCATATGCGCCTGTTGAACGTTTAATAAGAAGCGCAGGTGCATATAGAGTCAGCGAGACTGCAGGAATTGCTCTTGCAGAGATCTTGGAACAATATGGTCTGGAAATCTCAAGAGAAGCAATTAAACTGACAGAACACGCTAAAAGAAAAACTGTAAAAGCAGAAGATATAAAATTAGCATTGGAAATGTTGTGAATTTAGTTCACAACATCCACTTTTTATCAGAAAACAAAAAACTGTTTATGCAGCTGCGATCTCAATAATTGAAAGGGATTCTACAGGACAGTTGCGAACACATGAACCGCATGTGATGCATATTTCGTCATCAACTGCTGCCCGACCGTTGCGGACTCTGATCGCTAATTTTGCGCTGTCGTGGTCAAATTCATCTTTCTTTTCAAGTTTTGTGTTAATTGGACATACCGAATCGCAAATTCCACACCCTGTACACTTGTCGGATTGTACGATTTTCTTGTTTGCTTTAGCCATGATAATTTCCTCAAATATCAAATTATAGAATATTAAACGTATATTATTCTTATTTGCATTACATGATATGAACGTTTCGAATTGGTTATTCGTTGTATATAATTTATTCGTATTTGTATAGCTGGTGCAGCAATGTGGTACAGAGTGTTTAATGAGTGCATGATAAAAACGATTCTACAATCCGCGCATGTGCGGCGTTACCCTATATACACATCGAATTTTCAATTGCTTCTAGTGTCGAGTCAACCATATAATGTCGCTAGATAGAAAGTATTCAGATAGATGGAAACAATGTAATAGATGGAAGGT
>JAUSPM010000086.1 GCA_030655675.1 Methanosarcinaceae archaeon
TTGGACGGCCATTTCCATCACGTCCAAAGCCTCTTTTATGACCGCCTTGACCGCTTCCACCACTCTGGCCGCCTCTTCTGCCGCCCCTGCTTTGATCTTTTGGTTTTTCCATCCATTTGATCTCTACTTGTGGAACACTGCCCGCTTCCTCTTCAATGATGGTCACATCATTATCTCTGAGCACCTGATCAAAAAAACCCTGGTCGCGTCTTGTAAGAATACTGATCGCTTTACCCTCTTTACCGGCTCTTGCGGTTCGTCCGATCCTGTGAACATAATTCTTGCTCTCATTCGGAATATCGTAGTTGTACACATGTGATACTTCCGGAATGTCAAGTCCACGTGCCGCTACATCGGTGCATACAAGGACATCGGTTTTTGCAGAGTGGAACTTGTTCATAATACTGGTTCGCTTACTCTGATTCAGCCCGCCATGAATGGCAACAGCACTGATATCATATTTCTGGAGATTCTTTGCAATGAAATCCGTATTTCTCTGGGTATTGCAGAAAACCATTATAAGTCCTGACTTCTCTTTTTTTATCAAATGGAGAAGCAATGAGAATTTCATTTTATCAGTTACCTGATAATATATTTGCTCAAGTTTCGAAGCATCCACATAAGCCTCCACAGACACCGTCACAGGATCTTTCATGTACTTTTCAGCAAGACGGTTTACTTCTCTTGATATTGTAGCTGAGAATAACAGAACCTGCTTTTCATGTGGGCATGCCCTGATAATCTTTTTCACATCGTCTATAAAACCCATATCAAGCATCGTATCAGCTTCATCGAGTACAAGTTTATTCACCTTACCCAGCTTCATCGTGCCCCTGTTTATATGGTCAAGAACACGTCCCGGGGTTCCGACAACGATCTCAGTCTTTGCGAGTCTCTGGATCTGCGGTTCCATCGGCATGCCACCATAGATCGCGGTAATCTTTGCATGTTGATATTTCCCAAATAAACGAAGAGATGATGCAACCTGTTCTGCAAGTTCCCTTGTTGGAGTCAATACAATAGCCTGTATCCCTTCTCCCTTCTCGATCTCATGCAAAATCCCTGCACCAAACGCAAGCGTCTTGCCGGATCCTGTTGCTGACTCTGCGACGACATCCCTTCCATCAAGGATATAAGGAATTGACTTTTCCTGAATATCGGATGGTTTGATGAATCTCTCGTCCTCAATTGCTCTTAATATAGGCTCACAAATGCCTAGTGTTTTGAATTGTTCCATGATCTTATCTCGTAATAATAAATTTCGTTAGGGGATTTCTTCAGAGTTCCTCGTTTTAGGTCCTCGTTAAAGAATCTCGTTAGTATATTTCACCCAACAGGCATTTGCCCCAAAATTCGCTAGTTTCTACTCATTATGTATAAATTATATTGATATCGTTATTGAATATATGAAGTAAATTTATTTTTTATATTATAATGTAATTGCATGTTCTGTCACATTCCGGTTCGAGTTTAAGATTTAACTCAGGCAGAAAACGCTATACATTATTTATGGAGCAATATCTTCAACACTCAAAATAGCACGTATTCGCCATTAGCGATATTTACAAAAATAGACATTCTTGCGAAAATACCTGCCGCATATAAGATTTACACCTATTTTATACCTTTGGTCGCAGCTTTGATCACTTCAGCAAAGATCATTGCTGCAAATGCCACGGATAGCGGGATGATCCAATCCATGGCAGTCAGTGGTGTGAGTTCGAATATATCACGGAAAAATGGGATATACATTACACCCAGTGTCAGCAGGAATGTACCAAATACACCACCAACCAAAAGTTTGTTCGTGAAAAAACCGATCTTGAAAATTGATTCCTCCAAAGACCTGAATGCGAACGGGATGAACAATATCATACTCACGATCGTGGCAAAGGTCAATGTCCTTGCTTTTTCAATCTCGTTCGTAGGATTATTAGTCAAGAATACCATAAATGCTGCCATTCCCATTGCAAAGGCTATACTGAGAATAATGATCAGATTTCTCTTTTTCAATATCTTCTCATAAGGATCCCTTGGCTTTCTGGACATGATCCCATCACTCGCCGGGTCCAAACCAAGCCCGATCGCAGGCATTATCTCATCAAACATATTTATGAACAATATCTGCAATGCCAAAAGCGGCAAGAAATCAAAACCAAGCAGGATGATCCCCGTCATAATAAGTATAACCTCAGTAAAGTTCCTTGATATCAAATAGCAGGTGAATTTCTCAATATTCGAATATATCGCCCTGCCCTGTTTCACGGCTTCGACAATAGTTGCAAAATTATCGTCCTGCAATACCATTGTACTCGATTCCTTTGCAACATCAGTTCCTTTGATACCCATCGCTATACCGATATCCGCTTTCTTGAGGGCAGGAGCATCATTCACGCCATCACCTGTCATTGCAACGATGTGACCTTTTTTCTGCAATGCCTTGACGATTCTAACTTTTTGCTGCGGCATCATCCTTGCATAGATACTGATGCCCTCAACAACACTCTCAAACTCTTCTTCGTCTAATGACTCCAGTTCACTGCCTGTAATTACTCCATCTGCAACGATCCCTTTTAGTTTTTCATCCGTGATATTTACAAAATCTGTTATCTCATCAAATAAACCAATCTTTTGTGCTATTGCTTTTGCAGTTGCATCGTTATCTCCGGTGATCATCACAACCTTGATCCCGGCTTTTTTACATGTCAAAATTGCCTTTTTTGCTTCTTCCCGTGCAGGATCGATCATTGCGATCAAACCCAAAAATACCAGATCCTTCTCAATGTTTTCAGGAGTCAGTGGCTCAGTCATCTCTTTATGAGCAACACCAAGTACACGATATGCGGAACTTGCAAGTTTGTGGTTTGTTTTTAGTATTCTAGCAACCTCGTCTTTGGTGAGTTCTTCAACACCGTTCCTTTTCCTGATGAAACTGCATTTCTTTAACAAAAATTCGGGTGCGCCTTTGGAGAATACCGTTTTACACTTATCGCCCACCCCATAATTTTCGTGCACGGTTGACATTAGTTTTCTTTCTGATGTAAAAAGTATCTCTTCTATCATCTGGTAATCATTTTCCAGATCATCCTGCCAGATGTCTGCTTTTGCTGCTGCAACGACAAGCGAGATCTCTGTCGGGTCGCCGATAAGTTTCCATTTATCCCGGCTTTTTATATTCACTACATTTTCCTCAAAACCCGCGTTGTTACAAAGGGTAGCAGCTTTTAACAACAGGCCCAGGTTTTCATGTTTTGTCACATCGATCTTCGTACCATCAATCGAATAATCCCCATTTGGCTCATAGCCAACACCTGTTATATCAAAAAACGTCTCGTCCACATAGATCTTTTCGACAGTCATCTCGTTCTTTGTCAACGTACCTGTCTTATCCGTACAGATCACAGTTGTTGATCCAAGTGTTTCAACACCAAGCATTTTCCTGATAAGCGCATTTTGTTTTGCCATCTTGCGCATTCCGTACGCAAGGGTGAGTGTTAGGGTAAAAGGCAGTCCTACCGGAACGGCTGCAACAGCTAGTGCCAGGGCAATTATCAACATCTCGCCCAAAGGGGCTCCTTTCAATATTCCGAGTGCGAATGTGATAGTACAAGCCGTCAGTGCGAGCATTGCAAGGCTTTTTGAAAGGTCCGTGATCTTGATCTGCAAAGGTGTTTTTTCTTCAACTTCCTGTATCATTCCTGCGATCTGTCCCAATTTAGTCTGCATGCCTGTTGATGTGACCATAGCCTTGCATTTCCCGTGAACTATCTGTGTTCCTGCAAAGACCATGTCGCCTTCTTTTTTCTCAACCGACCCGCTTTCACCTGTGAGTGCCGATTCATCTACCTTCAAACCGGTTATGTCAAATATCTTTGCGTCTGCGGGGATACTGTCCCCGGTTTCAAGTAACAGAACGTCACCTGGAACGACGTCCTTTGTTAGTATCTCTTTTCGCCGTCCATTTCTGAGCACCCTGGTTGTTGGTTCAACAATTCTTTTCAGTGCTTCCATTGCTTTTTCGGCTTTATATTCCTGTATAAAGCCCAAAATTATAACAAATGCGATGATCGATGAGATGACCCCAAAGTTAATGGTTTCCCCTATCGCCAACGAGATCATGGCTGCAGCAAATAAGATCCATACTATGAAATCTCCAAACTGGTTCAGCAACACTTTAAGAGGCGTTATCTTTTGTTTTTCCTCAAGCTCGTTGGTGCCGTATTTTTCAAGCCTTTTTGTTGCATCTTCGGGCGCAAGTCCCTCTTTAGAGGTTTCTAAAGCCACGAATACATCGTCAATATTTAATTCATCATAATCCATCTGTAAACCCCGAGATATCCCGCGATGTGTTGACAAATACTTGTCTAATAATCATTAGTAAACCCTTGTTATAAGCAATTATTGTTATTTGAGGGAGTAGAAACAATATATTAAAGAGACCGAAGGACATGAAATCGTATTTCTAATAAACTATTTATAGAATAAAACATTCATTTTAAATACTGATTATATACTAATAGAGGTAAAAAACATGATAGACATGAAACGACTTTCTGTTTTGGTATTACTAACATTTGTAATATCCAGTTGCTTTGCTTTACCAGTATCAGCAATAACAGAAGCTGAAATTGAAACGTATTTGCTTGTTGATTACAATGCTTTTATTAGTTCAAATCCGGATGTACCATTTGTCTCCTCAATATTTGGTGACCAGGTTATCCATATCATCATCACTAAAACAGGTGGAGATATTGAACTTGCAGCAATCACAGACTCAGAAGCATATATCACTAGTATAGAAAGTGGTGAACCAGAAAAACCAACCCTTGTGGTTACATCAAACGAAGAAACAGTAGACAAGATTTTGGGCTCTGCTGATCCCGCAACCGACACTATGTATGCTCTAAAAAATAAAGATATCACTTACAAGGGCGTTGGAATTGTAAATATGATCGTGGTAGGAATTGCAAAAGTAGGTCAGTTTTTAGCAGATCTTCTTGGATTAATTTAAAAATGGAATAACTAAATAGATTCCATTTTCTTTTTTTGTTTACAATTGTTTCTTGGTGACGAGTTGATGTATTTTCTAACACGAGAAAAATCTCGTTACCGCGCGGATTTACTCGAACAATATATTTATAGTATTTGTTTATCTGGTGCAGCGTTGTAGTGCAGAGTGTTTAATGAGTGCATGATAAAAACGATTCTACCACCCGCGCAAGAGCGCGGCGTTGCCCTACATACACATCGAATTTTCAATTGCTTTTAGCGTATTCCACAATATTTAATACACTTTTTGCTAACGATTTCGATTATTCAATTTAGTATGTATGTAACGTGCCGCCTGGCGGCGGTCGCATTGTTTTTAGTTTAAGATTGAACAATCTCATTTATGCAACAATCTTATCACATCTATACAGATACTATTTATAAAATATATATCGAGAAAAAGTGAATTATCTTATATCTATTATGCATAATTTTCGTGAATATATCACTTTCAAATCATACATTACGATCAATCCAATTGATTTAAATGATATTCTATAATCAGTGGTGTGGGAATGTGCCTCCTGCGGCGGTTGTATTGGTTTTAGTTTAAGATTGAACAATCTCATCTATACAAATACATAAAATATATACTATCACAAAATCACAAAAATAACCAGGTGAACCGCAACAAAAGCCGGCACCAGATACTTGAATTTATCCTTCCGTATCTTGTGTCTGAAAATCTGCATTCCAGCCAGTGCACCAAAAGGTGCCATCAATGCCATCAATAACAGATTTTTTTCAGGAACACGTCGCCATTTTCGTTTAGATTGAGCCTTAGCCTTGTCAAATCCATAAAACAAGAACGAAATAACATTAAACGCAAAATAAATAGATGCATAATTAGTGGATAATAGGTTCACATTCATTTTTGCAGCCTCATATACGATTCTAATCCAGTAAATATAATAGCAGAACTTTATTAAGGGTATGCGTCAAAATAAGGTCTTTATGGTAAGCATTAAAATGAAACTATTTGCAAATCTTCGTGAGCATGCAGGCAAATCCGAAGTAATGCTTGATGGCGACACTGTATTGGATATACTTAACAGTCTCACACAGCAGTATCCCTCGCTAAAAGAAATAATATTTGAAGATGGTACCGAAGAACCACAACTTCGCGGTTACATAAATGTGTTTGTAAACGGCAACAGCATCCATCATCTTGACGGTTTTTCAACCACACTTGCACAGGGTGATGAAATTGCAATATTCCCCCCTGTTTCAGGTGGATGAAAACAATTACGATTTTATATTTTTAAGCAGGTTGGGCAGATGGGGACGATCATAAAGGAACTCACAAAAGTTGAGGATGCGAAAAGACTTTTTCTAAACGCCATCGATCCAAATACAGCGATAGCGATAGAGATGATCGCACTCATTGATTGCCCCGGCAGGGTGCTCGCATCATCCATCACATCTACAAGAGATGTTCCTCACTACCGCCGCGCTGCAATGGACGGTTACGCAGTACAGTCATCAGACACTATCGGAGCATCTGTGACAAACCCGGTAATGCTCGGCGTATCAGAAGATGCAGAACAGGGCACATGCACCCGTGTTCATACCGGTTCGAACATACCCGACAACGCAGATGCCGTTGTCATGATAGAAGATACAACACAAATCGGTGACATGGTGGAAATACGCACACAAGTGCACCCGAACAAGCATGTGGGATGTGTCGGTGAAGATATGCAGGAAGGAGAACTCATATTCGAGTCGGGTCACCTGCTTCGCCCATGTGATGCAGCAGTTATGGCATCCCTGGGACTCTCGGAAATAAATGTTTACAAAAAACCTGTCGTGGCAGTCATCCCGACAGGTGATGAAGTAGTCCCACGCACGACCACACAGATCCCGCCACCAGGGAAAGTTCTTGAAACGAATGGTCTCATGGCCGGGCTGTATGTTGAAAAATGGGGCGGAAAAGCACGATATTGCGACATCGTACCAGACATGCCTGAACTAATCGAGAACGCCATACGATCGAACCTTGATGCTGACATGATAATACTATGCGGCGGCACATCGGTTGGAGAGCGTGATCACGTACCTGCGGTTGTTGATTCGCTGGGGGAGATACTCGTCCACGGCGTTGGATTGAGTCCTGGAAAACCCACTGCTCTGGGAATCATCGGGAACGTGCCAGTTGTTTGTATGCCCGGATATCCTGTTGCAGGACTTGTCGCGTTGTTTGCGTTCGCACGTCCGGCGCTGCGGAAAGTGGGAAACATTCCTGACATACCTGACACGATCATCAGGGCGCGTATGGGTGGAAAGATCAACTCAAAGGAAGGGTACCTGACATACGCAAGAGTGGTACTTGATGGTGATATTGCACACCCTCTAATGACATCTGGTTCAGGTGTTTTGAGTTCGGTGGCAAAAGCCAATGGTTTTGTCATAATTCCTGAAAATGTGGAAGGATATGAAGAAGGACAGGGCGTGGATGTTGTCCTGATAGAGTGACATGACTCCAATGAGAACGGATATCAGCAACTTGTTAATTATTGGAACAGGCGGTTTTTTTGGGGCAATTTCAAGGTTTTTATTATCGGGTGCAGTTGCCACACCTTTTGACACGCTTACTGTCAACGTACTGGGGAGTTTCGCACTCGGCATGCTGATGTATGAAACAGGATTCCTGGGACATGTTAGTCAACGCACACGAATGGGATTCGGGATCGGTTTTTTGGGCTCATTCACAACCTTTTCCGCTTTCGCAGTCCAATCCTATCAGATGGCACCCACATTTGCGATCCTGAACATTGCAGCAAACGTTATTCTCACGCTTATTGCAGTATTTTTGGGACGTGGGGTCATCATACTCCTCTCGAGAAAGATGGAGTGGGGGGTGGTAAAATAATGGTGCTGGATGTGTTCGTTCCTGCAATACTTGTCGGGCTTGGAGGTTTTATAGGCGCGATACTGCGATATCTGGTTTCAGGTATGGCTGCGAGAGTTGCAGAACTCCCGACAGGAACACTCATCGTAAACGTTATTGGGAGCACAGCACTTTCCATTATCACCTTTTCATCAGTTCCGGATTCGAATATGTATCTTGTGAACATCGGATTGCTTGGTTCATTCACAACCTTTTCCACATTTGCTTATGAGACATTCAAACTGTTGGAGGAAGGGGGGAATATGTATTTTATCCTGAACATCTCATTGAATGTCCTGTTGTGTTTAATGGGAGTTTTTGCGGGATATTTTGTAGTTAACTTGATCTGAGCCAATGTAATTGGCTCAATCTAAAATCAGAACGAATATTATTTAGGGAGGATAATTATGAAAGCCGTACTTCTTCGAATATATCTTAGCGAAAATGACACCTACAAAGGCAGGTCAACGCACCATGCTGTCATTGAATACCTGAAAGATTCCTCTGTTGCAGGAGCCACAGTAATTCACGGCATTGAGGGATATGGGGTTCACAGTAATATACACACTGCAAGCATATTGCGGCTTGGGGTTGATCTGCCGCTGATCGTGGAAGCGGTGGATACAGATGAAAAGATCAGGCCATTGCTGTCAAAACTTCGTGAGATGGTTCCAAGGGAACTCATGACGTTACAGGAAGTTGAGATAATCTCCGGTGAGAATCTTTAAGTTGTTATTGGTTATTTTCCAAATAGGTATCACATGTTAAAAGAGATCAAACTTCCAGAACCGGAAGTATCAGGAAATTCCACAATTGAAGAAATCCTTGCAAAAAGACGATCTGTACGTTCGTATTCGGATACAACTCTTTCACTCAAGGATATGTCCCAACTTCTATGGGCTGCACAGGGTGTTACATCGGATATTGGATTCAGGACTGCACCGTCAGCAGGTGCCCTGTACCCGCTTGAAGTGTATCTTGTTGCCGGAAATGTTGATGGGTTGAATAGCGGGGTGTATCAGTATTTGCCTGATAGTCACTCTGTTGTGCCGATAATTGAAGGGGATATAAGAGAGGAAATGTCCAGTGCAGCACTTTCACAATTACATATCCGCGATTGTGCTGCAAGCATCGTTTTTGCGGCAAATCACTTGCGCATAACTTTAAAGTATGGAGAAAGAGGCATCCGTTATGTGAATATTGAGATCGGGCATGCTGCCCAGAATGTATGTTTGCAGGGGGTTGCCCTTGGTATTGGGACGTGCGCAGTTGGCGCATTTGATGATGAGAAAATAGGGCAGGTGCTCAACCTGCCAGATGGCGAGAGAGCATTGTACATGCTCTCGTTAGGTTATGTATAAAATTAACGTATTTGTTTAGTCGGTCTAAAGTTGTGTTGTAGCGTATGCGGATTTATGGGTGAAAATAAAAACGACGCTACCATCCGCGCGTAGCGCGGCACCGTCCTTCACCACTGCCCTGAATACATATCGAAGTTTCAATCGCTGTCAATACATCTGTTTTTGTATGGATTGCCCTACATAGAAACTGCGTATTTTGCGAA
>JAUSPM010000093.1 GCA_030655675.1 Methanosarcinaceae archaeon
TCATTAGCCATTGGTTTCACTATTAAACTTATATAAATATCACATGAAGAACGGAACATAGAAGTTATGTCTTCACTTAATTGGCTTGGTTCAACCGTTAAAATTATGATCTTTCCCATTCCATTCAATTTTTTAAAAAACGAGACCAACTCAAGACTTTTTTCATTGTCCACACTGTATTTAATTAGGGAAGAAATTGTATCAATGACAATTATCTTATTTTCAAACAATTCCTTTGCACCCATCAATCGCTCAAGAAAATCGATCCTTGATTTTGCAGCCTGAACCAGTGGAATAACAGGAATGAAAAGGAAACTACCATTTAGTAAATATGTAGCAATTGGATAATCAAGTGAATACATTTGATTTATGAATCCTTTTGTAGTTTGCTGTGTTGACACGAAAGTTACACTATGTTTATTTTCCAACAATCCAAATATCATACGCTGACAGATCGTACTTTTTCCACCACCACTACCACCTTCGATAACCACTAAAGAACCGGGAGGAAAACCTCCACCCAGTTTTCTGTTAAACTCATCTCTTGGAATCTCAAACGAACAAACATTAGCCACTGTAATTACCTCTATCTATCAATGTTTTTAAGGACTTATAAAATTCATGGCATCTGATTTGCCATTTTCCGATACCACACGAACACTGTGATCCCCTGAACTTAGTTGGTTTATTGTTACATTTATACCCAGAACATCACCCGGCCTCCAAACCGCCCCCCCCTCCAATATAGTCACAGCCTGGTTATTCGATTGGATCAATATACCATCTAAAATAACATTCACATAATCAATATTAAGTTCGGATCTTCCTGTGTTTTTGACATAGAACATATAACTTTCATTGTTAATGTATGGTACCTCATTCGGATCATTTATAATTGTAATATCAGTCCTCAACTGATCAGACATTACTTTACTGCCTGCCAAGGTTGCACCTGATATGGATTGGACATTTGTGGATAGAACTGAAACAACTCCCATTGCCAATATGACAGCAGCTATGAAAAATATCATATGGGTGATGGCAGTTTCTGCCCGTTCATTCCTGAAAATTGTGCGTGAGAACAACATATTAAGACCTTTATTTTAATATTATTACGTGGATAATTGATATAAAGTTGATTATTTTAATGTTTTAATATAATGGATGGATTTTTTAACAGTACAAACATATCTGCTTAAACATTGTATGTATCATAATCGGAAATACCATTTTCTGTTATCACTTTAACCCTATGTGAGCCTACACCCGAAAGTCCTTCAACTGTGAGTATTATAACTCCATCAGGAGTCCATGTTGTCGTAGTTGGTGCGAAAGTGTATGATTCAATTACTCCATCGACCAATACATTCAATTCATCCGATTTCAAGGTCTCACTTCCTGTATTTGAAACCGTAAGCGTTAGGTTATATGATGCATTTGAACCTGTCGGTGCAGAACTGTCTATCAAAATATCAGTCTGCAGACGTTTGACCTGCAGTTCATTTTGATCATACGATGCATCATCAACCAGATCCTGTGAAGCACCTATCACTATATACGCCGTGGTTCCAAGGACCATAGCCGACAAAAAGAAAATGGCAATTACAACAGATGTCTCAAATCCCATACAATTCCTCTAAGCCGTGCTTGACCTTTGACATCTCTCTATCTATTGTGCTTAGCATGTTCTTATCAATCTTACGTCCACAGAGTCTCTCTATAAACAAGAGGGATTTTGTATGGTCTTCAGGAAGCAATCTCCATGTCGGTTTTTCAACATAGTAGTCTATACCCCTTGCATACGCCATTATTTCAGAACGCACATTTTCACTGATCCATTCGATGTCTACATAGTAGTCAAGCGCATCCATGAGATTATTCCTTCCAACACGCTCCATTAAAAATTCAATCCAGTTAAGCAATACGACCACACTCATCGGGTCGCGTTTGATACTATCCAGACGTATAATAGAATATCCATTCTGTGTTTTTACCTCAGGTACCCGTCCATTTTCAGAAGTATTATTTTCTTCCACTGTGGCCATTGTTTGTGCCATCTTTGAGAAATCGATCTTTTCCAGATCATCTACCCTTTTCGAGATATTGCTTGTGGTGTCTGCCAGATCAACTATATCCTGACCCAGTTGTCCGGTTCTTAGGACCAGTTCATCTGCTTTTATTGATATAACTTCTATGCTTTCATGCAACGATACCATTGCATCTGCAAATGCGTCAATCTTTGTATCGATATCACCGATCTTCCCTTCGGTTTCGGGTGCCACGCGGGGTATTTCAGCACGCTGTGATAAAACATCGATCTCATTCTTTAACATTACTATGACGTCACCGAGTTCAGTCATCCGTTTTTCATCTTTTTCAAAACGTTCGATGCTCTCGCGATTGGTTCCGGCTTCACCAACAAAAGGGTTTACCTGATTGGATACAATTTCATAAAGAGATAAAAGTTCAAGCACGCTCTGGTCGATCTTCTCAACTGTCTTTTTAACCTCTACGCTTTCACGTTGCACCATTGATATGTTCACATCAACTTTTGATAACCTGCTTTCGAGATTAATGATCTTTTTTGAGTTCTCTTCTGCCATCTGATTATTAACTGGTGCGCTTGCCTGCTGTGCGGATGGAACGCTTCCCATACCAGGAGGACCAGTTTCCGCTAAATTTGGAACCGCTCCAAGACTTGGTGCACCACCCATGCCGGGTGGACCACCCGCAGACATGCCTGCAACTCCTCCCATATCAAATGGATTATTACCAAACGGTGGGGCTACGGTGCCAAATGGTGATGTAGCCTCATTGAGTGTACCTTTTTTACTGAATGCACCAGTTAATTTCTTTATTTTATTAGCAAATCCAGCCATGTTTCACTTTATGATTATATAAATGAACATTTATAAGTATATGCATACTATTATATATAAATGTTCAAAAAAAGTATGCCATGAACTTGTTTTAGATATAAATTATCCCTGGGTATGTGCAAACTTTAAATTTTGATCACTGGCAATCAAATTGTCAAATATTACGAATAAAAATATTAAACCAATATTTCAAAAACAGGAATTAATTAAGCAAAAACATATTATAAAAATAGACGAGAAAATCCTCGCTATGCTCGGATTATACTACTCCGCAAGTATAATTTATATCAATTTTGTAGCAAAACAGATGCAGCAAAGTAAACTGATAACTAGGAGTTACAAAAAGCTGATTCGGTTTAGTATAACTCGCATTATATATTATAAAATATATACTAAAATAAAAGAAAGTAAGATTTACTTTCTTCTACTTACAAAATAAAGAGCAGCAATTGCTCCGATTGCAGAGATCATTCCGAAACCG
>JAUSPM010000094.1 GCA_030655675.1 Methanosarcinaceae archaeon
GAGTTCCTTTAAAAACTCGATATCATTAGTTGCCTCGTAATACTTCCACAGGGCATAGAGTACCAGCCCGGTCTCATCTTCCTGGATCGGAAGAGCCGGTCTGCCATACTCGACCCAGGGATGCCAGCTGCTCCCCAGTGTCTTATCAGGATTGTACTTGTGAAGCATACATCCTGTCCACCAGAGCACATCCTTGCAGAATGTAAAGAATGGTTTCGCAAATTCAGGATACCCTGCATTGATCATAGCAATAGCAACAAGAGCCCCATCCCTGGACCACATATAACTGTACGTATCCCTGTTGAACTGCATATTGTCTGAATCATTTGCTGCAATGATGGCACCCCCTCTATCCGTCTGGGTCTTTATGATCAACAGCGATCTTTTGTAGAGATTAACGAGTCTGTGATCAAGATCTGACAGGTTGACAGTAGATTGACTGGCCCAGGATCTCTGAGCAGCCTCAGTACCTTTTAATAGAGTTTCAGGTCCCATGCTCATGACGCGATCATTCAGCTTATAGACCTCATTGAAGTCTTTTCCTGCGGTCATATAATAGTAAACGACCTTGGAGTGGTTACCCGGGACTTGCAGGTGAATGCCCACCGTTGAATCTACAGAACCCTGTGCCACCGGGTTTTTTGAAAGGACCCCGTCTTCTGCATCCCTGAATGTCCCTTCGTAACCCTCACCTTCTGACTGGCCAATAGCATAATCGTCGATGTCGCTGGTAATTCCCTCCTTCTTATTTGCTCTCAGTAGACCGATCAGGAAATACCTGGCTCTCTTGTAATGTATCAGCACATTGTGATCCATCTGGTAAATTCCTGTATCCCCGATCCCATCGCCGTAAAGGTGGAAATCGTGGTAAAAGAATAAACGGATCTCTCTCTTATCATTCCGGGTATTTCTTACAATAATCCTTCTGAGGAATATATTGGCATCACAATCAACATTCTCCTCAAAGTTCAACTCAATACCAAGATCGTTGTTTATGGCAAGATTATCAGTTGCAAGTGTATCATTCTTATAGCCGGGTCTCCTTTCCCACTCCGCCTCATTGACCCACGAAAGCCTGCCATCGGCATAAACACCAATCTTCTGGGCGTGTCCGACCAGATGATTCTCCTGGCCAACATATGGAAAATAGATATCCCGTACCTGAAACCATTTGTCGATATTTATCAACAAAGACTGATTACCCAGAACAATATGTCGAGTCATGTTTCCCCCAATTTATTACTATATAATATATATTTTAACCTTTATACTAAACAATATCTGCCTTTTGTGACTTTCTGCCACAGAGCGCACAGAGTACACAGAGGGAATGTTGCTACGTTCTCTGTGCGCTCTGTGGCTATCAGATATAGTTCTAAATTATACTTGCGGAGTAGTATAGAATTCAATTACCACTTTTATATTTTCACGCATGGAAAAGAGTGCTTCATGGATCTCTTCCGGTGGATACCTGGCTGTTATCAGTTTTGCGAGCAACCCACCCCATCTTGCTTCAGCAGCCAGCAGATCTACGATTCCCTGCTCAAAATCTCTCCTGTGAGCATTAACAATTCCCACAACAGTTTTGTTGCCAAGCACAATACCCTGATTAAAACAATCACTGCATATCTCAATATGCTTATTTCCACCGGTAACCGATGCAAGTACAACAACCGCATTTGTTCCTGCCATCATTATTGCATTCATAGCGACACTGGAATTACCGGTCTCTTCGATCACCAGGTCGATCTGCCTGCCTATCTCATACGGAATATCATGCAAACTGGTTTTTTTTGCATTAAAGTGGATGATACCCAATTCCGAGAATATCTCATCCTTATACGCATCATCAGACGTATCCACAGAAATGACTTCCAGTCCTCGAAGCCTGAGGATCATAGCAGTGATAAGACCGAGAAATCCCGTACCAGTCACCAGTGCAATTTCCGGCTCCCATTTCATTCTCTTTTGTACAGCAAATGCTGTTCTTACTGCCTTCTCAGCAATGCTCGTAGGTTCCAAAAAAACAGCCAGATCTCCAAGACTTTGTGGAACCTTTACCAAAAAGCGTTCCTCTTCTGCATAGTACTCTGAAAGAAAACCATGTTTTCCCTTGATCCCCCGTTCAGTGTAATCCCCTTTAAGGCACATATCATACTCTCCGGCCTGACAATTGATACAGTCATCGGGTCTCCTGACTGTAGCAACAACCATATCCCCAAGTTTTAATGCTTTCACTTCTGCTCCCACCCTGAAAACCTCTCCCAGTGACTCATGCCCAAATATCAGCACTTTTTCACCTTCAGGAGGTACGCCGTATGAACCTTCGTTGATCTCTCTATCTGTTCCATCAAGCCCGACCAGTTTTACCATCACCAGTACCTGGGTAGCAGTAATGACAGGAGTGTCCACATCTATCATCCGGGCACTATTCTTACTTTTTGGAACAACTGCGATCGCTTTCATATAATCAGATCCAAATATTTCTGCGATTGAGATTCGAAACTAATAAAAGTATGTCATACTCAATGTAAATGCTCAATATTATGATGATAATGCGCAGGCGGCATCAGTGAATAGAATGCCCTTGTCACGACCTCGCTCAATGACGGATGGATATCCATGCCATCCATGATAGGCTCTGCACTCTGAAGTGGAGTGTACATCAGAGGAATTATCTGGTGGATTAGGATCGAGGCATGTGGACCTATAATATGTGCCCCAAGGATCTTGTACGTTTTCGCTTCCACAATGACCTTTACAAAATAATCCTTCACAGCCATTGCCTGCCCTTTGGCAGTGTCCTCATATCGCTCAAAACCTATGAGCACATTATCCTCCCCATACTTTTCAATGGCTTCTTTTTCCCTCAACCCCACGCTTGCCATTTCAGGATATGAAAAGACTGCATTCGGAACTGCATGATAATCGACCTTAACATTTTTCTTCAAGATCGCATTGTAGTAAACTATAGTTGATTCATAATTTGCCACATGTTTAAAAAGATATTTCCCGTTGGCGTCCCCAAATGCCCAGATGTTTGGCTGCGTGGTTTCAAGATATTCATTTGTCACGATCCATCCTCTGCTATCAGTTTCTATATTTCCCTTTTCGGGATGCAATATATCTGAATTCGACCCCCTTCCTGTAGCAACAAGGATTTCCTCTGCAACCACTTCTATCTCTTTACCAGTGCTTCTGTCCTTTGCAACAACCTTTTTCTTCCCATCATCTGTCATCTGGACTTCAATTACTTCATGATTCGTGATCAAGTTAAGATTAACATTAAAATTAAGATCCTCAGACATTACTTTTTTTGCCAGTGCTGAAACTTCAGGTTCCTGTTCAGGAATGAACTGGGGATTTCTCCCGATGATGGTTACTTTGGAACCCATTGCAGAAAAGAAATGACCATACTCTGCCGCTATGTAACCGCCGCCTATGATGGCAATGCTTTCCGGAAGTTCCATCATTTCAAGTACAGTATCGCTTGTGAGATATTGAACCCTGTCCAGTCCTTTTATAGGTGGTATTATGATCTTTGAGCCGGTACATAAAAATATCATTTTTGATTTGATGGTCTCATTGCCCACCTTCAACGTATAAGGCGCAACAAATTCTGCCACTTCAGGATAATAATCTATGTTCCCATCGTTGGAAAGTCCCCCACGGATCATATCAATATTCTCTGATATGTGAGATCTCATCCTATCCATTATAGCCTTAAAACCAGTATTCTTTATTTCCACATCAATGCCAAATTTCGATGCGTTCCCTATTTCCCTGATAAGTTCTGCAGGATAAAACAATAATTTGGATGGTATGCATCCTCTTGTAAGGCATATCCCTCCGGGTTCGTCCTTATCGATAACTGCAATCTTTATATCCGGATTTTCGCTTATCATTGGCTCTACAATATTCATTGCAGAACCGGTACCTATTACGATCAGATCATAATCTTTCATTTACTTACCCCATTGTTCCCACTATGAAATTGGCCTCACTGTTTTTAAGATTTTCTGTGGATATTATGATAAAGTGATCAGTCATAATGTGAAAGGTGCAACTTCTTTTCAAATATCAACCAAGGAAAACTAATAATATTTATGCCGCCGGTGAGGAAGAGTTTAAGTATATATAAATGATATTGGTAACATAACAGTTAGCTTATTTGATTACAACATAAATGGGATTTCTCATCTATTTGGTTTATTTTAGGTTAATTGGGAATAATGGTGAGGAATCAATTTAATAAATTGAAATGGCACGTCTTCGTGGCCTTGCTTATAATTCAATAAATAACATAGGAGATAAAAATATGAGTGACGATAGAAGAGGCGGCGGCGGTTTCCGTGGCGGTAGCGGTGGCGGCAGTGGCGGCAGTGGAAGAGGCGGCGGCGGCGGCGGCAGTGGAAGAGGCGGCGGCGGTGGCGGCGGCTTTAGACCAAGCGGTCCAAGAGAGATGCATAAAGCAACTTGTGCAGACTGTAAGCAAGAAACTGAAGTACCTTTTGCACCTAGTGGTGACAGACCTGTGTACTGCAGAGATTGCTACCAGAAACATAAACCTGCAAGATACTAATTCAAAACATACACACATTTAAGAAATTAAAAGTGTGTTTGATGATATAAGTATAAAAAAAACAAAGGTGGTTAAAATGGATATCTCTATTTTAACCAGCAATGTTTTTATTAAGATCCATTGTTTTTTAAACAGATAACAATATTCTTTTTCTAGGTCTGATTTTTTTCAAATTGTTGATTTTATTTCATTTTTTTGCGATGACACCATAAATCACACTGCGCTCGTCATTGTGCTATTTTACCAACGCCCAATAAATTTCCAAACCGTGATTAGTACTAATGTAGATTAGTATTCGTATTTGTATAGATGTAGTATGATGGCTGCGTAAATGGGATTATTCTATCTGAAACTAAAAATAATGCAACCGCCGTCAGGCGGCACGTTCCCTACATACTAAATTGAATAATCGAAATCGTTAGCAAACAGTGTACGAGAAAATCCTCGCTATGCTCGGATTTACTCGAACTATATGTTTATAAAACATATACTATTAAAAACGTTTAAATGCGCTGGAAGCAATTGAAAATTCGATGTGTATGTAGGGCAACGCCGCGCTCTTGCGCGGGTGGTATAATCGTTTTTATCATACACTTATTGTATTTGTATAGCTGTTTTAAAATGACTGCGCAAATGAAATGGTTTGATTTGAAACCAAAAACAATGCGACCGCCGCCAGGCGGCACGTTCCATACATACTAAATTGAATAATCGAA
>JAUSPM010000096.1 GCA_030655675.1 Methanosarcinaceae archaeon
TCAGGACTTTTGTTAACGTCAACACACCGGATGATGTTGAAAAGTTGCAGTATGATTGAATTTGAGCACACTGAACAGCCCATGCTTGATACTCACCCCATTGTTACAATACTTCAATACTTCAATACTCCAACACTTCAATATTCTGCCATTACGCCATTACGCCATTACGCCATTACGCTGCATACTTATATTATGAATAATTAAATTCCCTGCATGAAAGTTATTTCTGTTGTAGGATACAAGAACTCGGGCAAGACCATGCTGGTTTCCAGATTGGTTACGGCTCTCTCCGGCATCGGTTCAGTTGGAACCGTGAAACACATGGCATCCCACCGTTTCAATCCGGAAGATACGGATACAGGCAAACATTTTGATGCCGGTGCCGATGTGGTTGTCGGGGTCACGCAGAAGGAACTTGTTACAATTGCACGCAATCCATCTCTTGGTAAAGCGCTGGATGCGCTTGCTGATAGCGGCATGGATTTTGCGGTTGTTGAGGGGTACAAAGATAGTGATCTTCCCAAGATTATTTTGGGAAATATGGCGGATATGCCGGACCTGTCAAATGTGGTGGCAAACCTTCCTGAGAGATTTGACTGGAACATCAATGAACTGGTAGAACTTACGCTTACCCAGCCGGATAGGGTTACACTTGAACTTTTAATAAAACAGGTGCAGAAAAACCCTGCAATTTGCAAAGCGGGGGCGATTGGCACGTTTACAGGCATTGTGCGTGAATATACTGAAGGTGTGCAGACGCAGGTACTGGATTTTGAATCACATGAAAAAATGGCGAAAGAGAGTATCGAGCGGATATGCACCGAACTGAAACAGAAGGACGGGATCATGGATGTTGTTATCCATCACAAGACCGGCAGGGTTGAGCCTGGTGAGGATATCGTCTACATCGTGGTTGCATCATCTCACAGGGTGCAGTTGTTCCCTGTTCTGAGTGAGGCGATCGAGCGCGTGAAATCGGAAGTCCCGATATGGAAAAAGGAGATCACTGTGGATGGGGAGTTCTGGGTGCATGACCATGCTTAGTAAACAATCCGTATTTGTTTAAATAGTTTTGATGCCGAAACAAACCGCCGCAGGCGGCATATCCCACCATCACCAATAAATCGCTTATTTTTTCGCACTTAATGGATAAAGTAAATTTTTTTACATGTTTTAAATTATACATTGCAAACAATCCGACTGATATGAATGATCTTAATGTTTTGTGTTGGTGTTGTGGGAATGCGCCGCCTGCGGCGGTTGTATCGGTTTTATTCCCACCCAGTTTTGTCCCGATATATGCTGTCAATTTTTCATTCACAGCAGCCGCATTTTTCATCAGGAGCATCAGAATCCCCGATAATATCTTCATACATATCGTTCCAGAATATCTGGGATCCGCTGGCTACAAACATTGCAACACCTACCGCTTCTGCGATCTGTTCTTTAGTCGCGCCTTGCTGAATTGCCCTCTCGGCATGAACCTTTGTGCAATATTCACATCTCATGAGAGTTGAAGATGCTACAGCGATCAGTTCCTTGGTCTTAGTATCAAGGGCACTGTCCTTGAATAACGATTCACGCATCTTTGCGAACGCTTCCGCCGTTTCCGGCAATTTTTCATTGAACCATGACATTTTTACACCTCTACTTTGCTAAATGTTGAATCTACTTAAAAATGATTTGAAACTTTAGTGTATCCCTATTACAGCTTATGGACCTGCACACAATGAGGCAAAAGTGGATGTCAATGATGTTGCCCTATGTTTACCCTATGATGAGGGGGGAGTCAAAGGCCTAAGTCGAGGCCCAAGTCGAGGCCCATGATTTACCCACACGATGTAAGATATAAAAAATATAATTAACCGCAGATGAACGCGGATAAACGCAGATGCGCTACGCGATGGACTTGTGATTACGCACCAACCAACCCGGCCACCATCGCCTCTATCAATTTCGCGCCGTCGGTCTGTGATTGGTTGAATTTTAACCCCTAACTACAAATCCGCGTTCATTTGCGTGAATCTGCGGTTCAATCGAAAAAATTAACCGCAGATGAACGCGGATAAACGCAAATGCGCTACGCGACGGACTTGTGATTACGCGCCAACCAACCCAACCACCACCGCCTCTATCAATTTCGCGCCGTCAGTCTGTGATTGGTTGAGTTTTTTTTTCGAGTTCGTCGCAGAGTGCCATGAATTTATCATATTCAAATGTCTTCATTTTCCAATTATGTTTCATACTATTTTCCATACTGCATAATCATTCTAAACTGGTTACATTTTGTAACCGTTTCACTTTTTTCCTTGTTTAATATGTCATATTTTCCCCAAATACTTTTCCAGATCTGTATAGTTGTTTTTCCGATCCAGTAAGCATACAAGAACAATATTGGGAGACAGTACTGCATAAATAAGTCTAATTTCTTTATTTTGAAGGTTCAACCTGACCCTGAATACATTAGGTACAGTTTTAGTGTGAATCCTTTTAAACCTGAATGGATTTGATGAGATCAAATCGATCTTTTCTTTTATTTGATCCTTGGATTTTTTATCAAGGTCTTCTATCTGCTCAATAAAAAATTCTGTGGCAACAAGTTCAAACTTCATTGTAAAGCTTTGATGATATCATTTTGGTCTTTTATCTTGCCTTTCTCAATTGAAACTGATAATAATTTTTCAATCAGGTCAACCTCTTTGCCGGAGAATGATTCATCATATTTGCTATCCCTGAATATCTTGTCTCTTATCGCCTCAAGAATAAATTCTTGGATGTTTCTATAACCATAACTATCGACATACTGTTCGGTAGCTAATTGTAATTTGGAAGGCAAACGGAGATTTATCTGCGGATTTGCATGAGTCATGATAAATACCAAAATGTATTCATTGGTATTTAATGGTATCTTTTTCTGGTGACTTCCAGTTTCGGAACCTGTAACATCTTTCAGGTATTGTTTCCTGTCAGCCGCTTTCAATTTCAGTTGGTGACAACTTGTCACCGACTCGTCCCCTTCTTTTTTCAATCGTTCTTTCAACTATATTTGAGATTACGCACCAACTCAGCAACCACCGCCTCTATCAATTTCGCGCCGTCGGTCTGTGATTGATTAAGTTTTGATTCGAGTTCGTCGCAGAGCGCCATGAGTTGGTCAACTTTGGCGACGATGCGGCGTTGTTCTTCGAATGGAGGAAAGCAAAAAAAGCCGCACCCTATGAAAAGATACCCGCTTCAAGTTCTTCCGCACATCTGGCGAATTCCTTGACCTGTGGCACCAGTTTATCCCCTTTTGCCATTAACCAATGTTTTTAATGGAACAACTTTTCGACCAGATCATCTTTTGAGATTTTCAAGTATGTTGCTATGTCCTTTAAAATGTTATTTAGCGTTCCAATTTTAATAGGACTATGGGCTGGAATTGTGATTGAATGTTCATATCCCATGAAATCGGTTTTCAATCGGACATGACTTCCTGTTTGTCGGGTGATTGTGTAGCCATATTTCATCAAGGCTTTGCATAAGTTATTATGCGAAACATCCCTTGGAATTCGGGGCATAAGTTAAAATTTCCTCTCTGACAAAATGAAGTCTGATCACTTTTGGCATGTCCGATGATTCATCAAAATGACATTTTACTGCATCCGCTATATTTTCTTTTATATCTTCCACAGTTTCACCTTCTGTGAAAATCGAATATCCCAATGCTTGAGCATTATAACCCCCTTCAGGATCATCTTCGATCAAAAACATAATTTCATTCATAGTTCATTTCCTCTAAATATCAGATGGTTTTTATTGTATTTTAAATTTTATCAGGATTTGCTACGGACTTGTGATTACGCACCAACCAGCCCAGCCACCACCGCCTCCATCAATTTCGCGCCGTCGGTCTGTGATTGCTTGAGTTTTAATTCGAGTTCGTCGCAGAGTGCCAGAAGTTGGTCAACTTTGACAACTATTCTCTCGTAAGTAAGTGAAATAATCAACATTATCTATTTTTGTACAGGCCATTACCAAAGATAAATGAGAGTTATATTTAAGTAATTGTACAGATTAACTTCTAAATATGCCTGAAGCAATTAATTCCATAGAAATTGTACATGAATTAAGATCGATCAGGGAAGATCTTGATTTTATAAAGGATCATATGGTTGATATAGATTCAATTATGACTGAAGATTATTATATTTCCTTAAATGAATACAGGGATGAAAAATCATCTGGTAAACTTACTTCTCATGAAGATCTTAAAAGAGAAATTGGATTGTAATGTTTGACATTAACTATTCTAAACAGGCAGTCAAATTCCTAAAATCCCTTGATAAGACTCCTGCTATCAGAATTCTTGAAAAAATTGAAAAAATGTATTTGTTCGTATATACCCCTTATTGCAAGAGCAACAAAAAAATGTATCTTGTCACCTACTATCTAAGTAGGTCGAGAGGGATAACGAGTATTTTGTTTGGGATCACGTTCCCGTAGCTAAACCTGTTACCCTCTCATC
>JAUSPM010000106.1 GCA_030655675.1 Methanosarcinaceae archaeon
TTTCTTGTTGTATATAATCTATAAGATTATGTAGTCCAAGTCAATGCGAACGAAGTGAGCATTTTCTTGTATAAATTGTATATAATTTTTAGTAACTTTTAGTACTAAAAGATATTCGTCACAATTACCAAAATTGCCAAAAATTCAGCTAACTCTGGATTGCAAATTTAACTTTCTTTAAGGTATATCCCAAAACACATTCATTACCCATATTACCAATCACTTTAAGAATCGTACATTTATCCCCTTTTTTAACACCTTTAGGATGACATAGATCATACATGTCACATTCGGTCTCATCACAAATTTGAGATTCATAACGTACATTTGCACCTTCAACCGCTTTCCTCGAATCCATGGAACCAGTCACCGGTGCTATAACAACATCAACTGCTATCACGCCACCATCATGAACTGCACAATCATGCACAGTCGTATTGCGTACATTTGAGATCTCATATACGCGACCTTTTTCGAGGTTCATACATGTACTCTTAAGATTACATTTATCGCATCCAGGAGTCTCGCCAATAAATGTAAAACTCAGTCCTTCCTTTGCAAGCCTTGATCCAATCAGTGTAATTGTAGTATTATCGTCAACCATCTTGTCACCTTGAATATGTAATTATTAAAGTATTAATGAATATTCGATTATCTAATAAATACAATAAATATCATCCCTATGCAATTACTTTAGTGATCCTTGCTATATTCTCTGCAGCATCGGGGCTCAAACCCGCACCGATTATCGTATATCGCTCAGGGCGAATCGTGTGTGCAAGAACAAGCGCCTCTAATATATACTTATCTTCAATGCCAAGTCCATCAGCATTTGTTGGCGCGCGTATAGTCTTTAGTGCATTCCTTATTCGCTCCCAATCACCACCATGCAGATACATCATCATAATTGCTCCTACCCCACATTGCTCCCCATGAAGAGCAGGTACAGGTGCAACCTGATTAAGTGCATGACTAAACATATGCTCAGAGCCGGAAGCCGGTCTTGTAGAACCCGCAATGCTCATTGCCACCCCACTTGAAACCAACGCCTTGACAACCATTCCTGCAGAACTTTCAAGATCAGGCTTTATCAACTCCGCCGATTCAACCAGTATCTTTGCAGTCATCCTTGAAAGTGCAGCCGCATATTCACTAAATGGTTCATTTCTGAGACGATGTGCCAGTTCCCAATCAAGAACTGCAGTATAGTTCGATATTATATCTCCGCATCCTGCAGCAAGAAGACGATACGGTGCATCTGCAATTATCTCAGTGTCAGCAACAACTGCCATTGGAGCATTTGCCTTTATTGAAGTTGATTTACCATCATGCATAATAGATGCTCTTGAAGAAACAATACCATCATGTGATGCTGCTGTAGGTATGCTTACAAATGGTAGGCCAAGTTCGGTTGATGCAAGTTTTGCAACATCGATCGTAGCACCACTCCCAACACCCAGCATATATCTTGTACCATTTTTAGATGCAATATCCTTGATACGCTTTACTTCATCCATTGATGAACCACTTGTGACCTCAATATCAACATTGTAGCCTTCGTCATCCATTGCATCATAAACAATATCACCAGCAATCTTTTTGGTATAACTTCCTGTTATGACCAATCCATTATCACTAAAATTTAATTTCTTGCAGACATTTGTAACCTCATTTATTGTCCCATGTCCTGTAACTATGAATCGTGGAAGTTGCATCCATTTTGGTTCTCTGTATCCATTTGGTGTCAAAATAATCCCTGCATACGAATTTTTATAATAGAATTATGTAGTTAAGCACTATCTAAATATCATCTAACATCAATTATATGTATCTAACAGAGGTAACAATGTATCCAGTTATAGATAAAATTTCGCAATTTATCAACACCTACTATATAGACCCAATTCTCTATGATGAAGGGTACAATATTTTTAATACGGTAACGTGGGCACTTGTGCTGGGAGTTTGTATTTTCGGTGTAATGAAATTGCTCAATCGGCTGAAAGTGACAATTGATGAAAAATTCATACTTTCTGTTGTGCCTTTTGTTCTTGCAGGGTCGTCCCTTCGTGTTATGGAGGACGCAGGACTTTTCAAACCCCCAGTGCAGTACCTGTTCATTACACCTAACATCTATTTTGCAGTGTTTGCTGTTACAGTGCTTTGTCTCATTGTTTCAAAATTGATCCAAAAGGCTGGAAAGGTTGAGGATTATCGTATAGCATTTGCAGTTTTAGGAACTTTGTGGACTGCTGTAAATGTTGTTGTTCTGTTATATATCGAAGACATTGTACGTCCAACTGTGCCCATTCTAATTGTGGGTGCTGCGATCGTACTGACATTTTTGGTTTATAAAATATCGAAATACGGAGGATATGAACTTTTTTCCAGCAAGTTAAACCTTTCAATTGTATTCGCACACCTGTTGGATGCATCTTCTACGATAGTGGGTATTGACATGCTCGGATATTATGAAAAACATGTTATACCAGCGTATCTTATTGACCTTACAGGAACAGCATTTGTCATGTACCCTTTAAAACTCATGATATTTTTGCCGGTGTTGTATATTCTTGACTCACAGTTCAATGAGGATGAAGAGTCACGTACATTACGAACACTTGTTAAGATGGTTATAATTATATTGGGACTGTCTCCGGCATTTAGGAATACGATCAGAATGACACTTGGAATATGAATACCATGAATGAAAAATATGAACGTGATCTGAGTTATCTTAAAAGCATCAGGACCCATATCTTGATCGTTACGTTAGTGTTTTTTTTATCAACTGCACTGGGATTCATCCATTCTTCAACGAATCCCGAATTTGCATTGCACTCATTGGAAGGAGTAAGTGAACTTTTCGACATGATCAAGAACCTCACCCCTTTCGAGATCATGCTATTCATTTTCTTTAACAACGCCATCAAAAGCCTGATTATACTTATGCTTGGAATCGGTTTTGGCATACTTCCGCTTCTATTTATAGCATACAACGGCTATATCATCGGCGTAGTTGTGCACGCCGTATCAATTGAAAATGGATTTATGTTCATCCTGTCAGCTATCCTGCCGCACGGGATAATCGAACTCCCGATGGTATTCATATCTGCTGCGATCGGATTGAAGATCGGGTATGAAATGTTTAACTCTATTAGAGGACATCCTGCTGATATCAGATCAGAGTTTTCACGTGGTGTGAGATTCTTTTTTTACCGCATAATGCCACTACTGTTTGTTGCAGCTATAGTTGAGAGTTTTGTAACGCCATTTGTTGTTGCAGCGGTTACTGGAATTGGGATTTAAGGCTAATAAGTATTCAATAAGAGCACAGACGGTACCATCGAGAACATCGATATAACCTCGACAGACAAATTGCCAGGCTTTGGCACTTTGTTGACATTGGGTCTGCTGTCGCTTGTGAGTATTTTAGTTAGATGAAAAGAAAAGTAGGAATTTTGGAGAAAGGGTTTTGTGGCGGGGTGCCACAAAAACCCGATCTTTCTTTTTTTGAGCAGCATGTGGGTTTATTATGAATATATCACGCCCCAATCACTGACCAAATATTCATAAAAGGCACTTCCCGTTTCGATATCACCATTGTATTGGATAATCGCATTTTCCGGCTGGAAAGCCATGAAATCAACAAACCCGATTTGATCAGGTCTTGACATGTTTAGATCAACGACACTACTTGCATTAACAGTAACATTTAGATTTAGCGTTGAGAATGTAACCATGTTTGGTCTTTCCCTGTCGAACTCAGTTTCATTTCTCCAATCTTCCTCTGTGATCGTTATATCATCATCAGAATATTGTTCAAGTACTTTCCCATTATGTTTATTTAATAATGTTAGATGCTTGTAAGAATAATTCGTGTAACCATCATACAATGACCTTGTGGCATAAGCAACAGCCTGATAGTCCTTTGTTGTAACTTCGAACCAGCTCCACCCATGCATATCCATTGGCCATGGCTGATTACTAACCGGAATCATATGATCAAAATATCCTTCGCCTTTAGTGACAGTGTATTTTTTCCCATCTATAATTACTGAACCGTGAAGAGTACCGTATGAATGTTCATATGTAGTGAAATTAAGAGGTTCACTTGACTCGTCTATAGTCTTATCCACATTTGTCTGGAAAAACAGATCCATAGTTATATTGTCAAATGTGTATTCCAGATTGTATCCAGAAACAGCAGAACCATATAGTCTTTTTACGCCATCGGGATAGGTGTAATCCACATATGGCGTATTCAACGCGATGTAATTACTAACAATCGAATATGGGATATAGGTCTCGTTTAATCCGATGTTTGCTGCACCATCATCAAAATGAAGTCCATAGAATGTGAGCATATGAGAGAGTTGCACACCATCTAGATTCATTTGAGGTGATTCCTGATGTGCCAGTACAACATGTAATGCACCATCTCTTTTTTCACCATCGGATGCAACCAGCCTTACATCCCCATTCAGATACCACCATTCTGCCATAAAACCAGCATTAAGATCAGTTTCTAAATGTCCCCCCTCAGTATAATCTGCGATCTTTGATTGTGTTCCAGATGGTTTGGCCCAGGTGGAAACTGCACACATGGCAACAAGCAATATGCTCATTGTTATTGCCAGAATTATCTTTTTATTATATAATCGGTTCAAATTTTCCATTATGATTTACCCCCATAATATGATCGATATTCATTTTACAGTTGACCATTACTGTTGCTCAGGTCATGACACTCCACACCAACATGTAAATGAACTATTATCTGTAGATTTTAATAAAATCCTTCTTTTTATATAATGTCTCATTTTACTTAACTGTTTATAAAATTTAGTATATAATATACAAATTTTAATAAATAATTAAGTTTTATAATTATCCATATTTTAATTAAGTATAATTTTGAATTCCAAACCCTTTATTGGAATTAATGAATCTTTAAAAGAGCAGATGGTATCATCAAGAGCATCGACGTCAACCAGACAGACAGTTGCCAAGCTTTAGCGCTTTATTGACATTGGGTCTGCTCTCGCTTGTGAGTCTGTTGATTAGACGAAAAGAAGAGTAGGAATTTTGGAAAAAGGGTTTTGTGACGGGGTGTCATGAGACCCGATTTTTTTTCATGGCACAAGGCTTTGATTTTACGTGCTTTTATCATCAAGTTATATGGTTTTGATTCCATTTTTC
>JAUSPM010000114.1 GCA_030655675.1 Methanosarcinaceae archaeon
GCACCTGCCGGACACATCTGTTTGCACATACCGCACGTCATGCAGGTGTTAAGACTTTCAAGTACATCAGCATCGACATCAAGCCCCTGAGAGATGCCATGTGCAACAAGCATACGCCCGCGCGCACCCGCTGACTCCCATCCAACCTCTTCCAAAACAGGACAGACCGAACGGCATGCACCGCACCTGACGCATTTCAACAATGACCTCAGATCGACATCAAGCATGTCTCACACCCCCAACTTTCCGGGATTCAATATCCCTTTGGGATCAAGTGCGCGCTTGATAAGGATCATCACATCCAGTGCATCCCCACGCTCAAGCCTCATATATTCAGACCGAGCGCTACCTATCCCATGCTCTGCACTAACTGTCCCACCAAGCATGATAGCAGTTTTGTGGATCTTATCCGCAGCAAGGTTTAATCTCTCCCACTGCTCATTATCCAACATATCAATACACATACCTGTATGCAGGTTCCCATCCCCCACATGCCCATATGTCATTATAGGCAGGTCAAATTCCTCTGAAATTGACTGTACCAGTTTAAGCATTCTCGGGATCTCTTTTATCGGTACGCCAATGTCTTCCCCAACATACACCCGTGTCCTGTTTGGATCGATCCTTGAAATTGCCGCACCAACCAGCCTACGTGCCGACCATATCTCCTCCATCTCATTCCTGTCTGCTGCAACACGAATACCGGATGCAAATGGCTTACATACCGCCTCAACAATTTCCGCTTCTTCCAAAACTGAACTCTTTGCTCCATCCAATTCGAACAATATGGTAGCACCTGCATCCGGAATTGCAATATTGGGATCATAACTGTTCAGTACCTCGACAGTTGTCCTGTCAAGTATCTCACAAGCAGACGGAATGATTCCCTGTGAAAGCGTCTTAACCACAGCCTCACCTGCAAGTTCAGGAGTTTCAAATGATGCCAGAACAACAGTTCGCGCTTTTGGAAGCGGATGTATCTTGAGTATCGCTTTTGTGATAACACCAAGCGTTCCTTCAGAACCGACCATAAGCCGCGTCAGATCATATCCTGCCGATGATTTTAACGTTTTTGAACCTGTGTGGATCACACTGCCATCTGCCATGACAACCTCAAGATCAAGCACATAACTTCTGGTTGTCCCGTATTTCACAGAACGCATCCCACTACCATTGTTCGCGATAAGTCCCCCGATAGTACACATGGCCGAACTTCCCGGGTCCGGCGGGAAAAAGAAACCTTCCGCCTTTAGCACTTCATTGAGTTTTGAATGTACAACCCCGGGCTCAACCGCGACCTGTAAGTTATTGATATCAATGTCAAGTATCCTGTCCATGCCTGAAAGATCAAGTACGATACCTCCCTCGAGCGCAACAGCCCCACCTGCAAGTCCAGTACCCGCACCACGTGCTGTAACTGGAATATCATGTTCATTTGCAAACTTCAATATCTTCGATACTTGTCCTGTATCCTGCGGACGCACAACGCAGTCAGGTGTGCCACGGATCTGTGATGCATCGGATGAATAACAGTACAACTGCATTGGTGAAACTGTTGCCCTTTCAATTCCGACTATTTCCTGCAGTTTTGTGATCAACCCCATTTATCCTCAATTCTTTTGAAACGTTGTAGTAACCTTAAACCTTGCGGTGTTTGAAGCCAAACATTTACATCCACGTAGGAGAATCTACACCTTAATGACAAGGTATTTTGAAGTACAACAACGCGATGGTGCCGCAAGGATAGGAAAACTATTACTTGAAACAACCATCCGCACACCGCATATCATCAAGACCGGCAAACTCAAACAATGGAAGGAAGGAAACAACCCCATACTTGATGCGGGTTCGCTCTGGAGTTTAGGGTCAAGAGAGAATGCACAGAGGCATCTTGAAGAGATGCGTGCAATGGTTGGTGATGACACATTGATAATCCTTCCGCATCAATCATTTCCACTTGCTGCACCCGATGACGTGGCAATAAAAACCGCTGATACGCTTGATCTTTCAACTACTGGTGCTGTTGGTACTGCATTCCGTGCAGGGCAGGAGGTAAGGAAAAGCGATCTCTACGTGATGGAAGGAGCCGGAAGTCTTGAGAACAACTCAAGGCGTTTCTTCAATACTTTACTTGAACTGAAAAACAGTGTCCCTGCAGATACTGCTGTGTATGCACCTAATATTTGTATGCCGGAAAATGCTGCAATGCTAATTTACCTTGGAATTGATATCGTAGATGATACGCGCGCGGTTGTAGCGGCATACAACGACATATATCTTACAACATCCGGCAGATTCTATCTCGATTCACTCGCAGAACTTCCATGCAAATGTGAAACATGCGCGCATCTTGATATTAAAGAACTCAGTGAAATGAATAAAATTGAGCGCGCACAACATCTTGAAAAGCATAATAGGAACATGCTTGAAGCCGAACTCGCACTTGTGCGGGAAAAAATACGTGCTGGCACCCTTAGAGATTATATTGAAGGACAATGCAGAACACGTCCATGGCTGACAGCGCTTTTGAGAATTGCAGATCTCGAATATGATTATATTGAGCAGCGCACACCAATAGTACGCTCAAACGAGATGATGGCAAATAGCGGAGAATCACAAACACGCGCAGAAGTTGTGCGGTTTGCAAATCGGATCAATGAAAGGTACTCCCCACCTGCTGTTGATATTTTACTTCTTCTGCCTTGTTCTGCAAAGAAACCTTATGGATTTTCAAATTCACACCAGAAATTTATCAAGGCACTCGGCAAGGGTCGCAAGTTCGTGCATGAAGTCATTATCACATCCCCGCTTGGCATTGTTCCCCGTGAACTTGAACTAACCTATCCTGCCGCACATTATGATACTGCAGTCACAGGATACTGGGATGCAGAGGAAAAGGCATGGGTTAGCAAATGTCTTACCAATTATCTCTCAAAACACAGTTATTCGACCGTTGTTGCTCATGTGGAAGGTGCATATCGCGATATTTGCGAATCTGTGAGCAAAGAACTTGGTATGGAATTCATTTACACGAGTAGCGGCAATGTGACATCACACGAATCGCTGCGGAGCCTTAAAGACACTGTTTCAGAACTTTGCGATGGGCGCAAACGTTCGGCGGACACTGTGATAAAAGACATGCTACGCAAGATAACAGATTACCAGTTCGGTCTTGGGGCAGGAGATATCCTGATACCTGAGCGTGCAGTTATCAAGGCTCCATTTCCAAAACATCAGATCTATGTCAATAAAACCCATGTCGCAACCCTTGTGCCACAATACGGTACGCTCGCCATTACAATCGCAGGTGCCGAAATGTTGCTGCCACTTGACAAATATGTGATCACGATCGAGGATTTCGTGCCAAAGGGGTCAATACTTGCTGTTGGTGTGACTGGTGCAGACCCCGACATCAGACCAAACGATGAAGTGCTTGTGTCAGGCGGTAAGGCGTTCTGTGTCGGGCGCGCAGTTATGAGCGGAAAAGAAATGGAAGGGTCTACACGAGGCATAGCTGTTGACCTGAGGCATGTG
>JAUSPM010000120.1 GCA_030655675.1 Methanosarcinaceae archaeon
TTCCGACAATCTCCATATACTATTAAAAATTGAGGAATGTGCTGGAAGCGATTGAAAATTCGATGTGTATGCCGAGCAACGCCGCGCTGCACGCGGGTGGTAGAATCGTTTTTATCATGGACTCATTAAACACTCGGCACCACGACGTTGCACCAGATATACAAATACGAAAATTATATCATATGATCTATACCCTTCATAACCAGACATTTGAAAGTTGACGTGACACTAGTCATCATCCACCCTATCGTCAATTTCATCATCAACTTGTTCCTGCGTCTCGATGGTATAACCCTTATTGGTAGTAGATTCCAGAAATGATGCGGATTTTAAAAAATACGCAGTTAGCAACACAATCAAAACAAATACCAGTGCACCAATCCCAAAAGCGGTTATTGCATTCATGGATTAGTTGTGAAAAAAATTAAAAAAGAAGTGCCCGAGAGGACACTTTACTGTGGTTTTTCGTATAATTTAGTCTTTCTTACAATATTGCCTTTCTTTGAGTGACCCAGTCTGAAGACCGTATCATTGGATTTCTCGATCTCTCTTGCATCGATTGCAAGCTGTGCTGCTGCGCGCATCATCTCATGACCTGTTGCAGTTGTGAGTGTTACCTGCTCGATGTCTTTCATCATGAAGCATGCAGGGAAGTTGATCTTTGCAACCATGTCTGCCATGTGCAATGCAGCAAGTGCTTTTGCTTTTGCGTATGGGTTTGCAAATCCTGCACTCTCGATACATTTCTCAGGTTTTGCGAGAATGTGTGGAAGTTCGAGATCTTTGCCGGATTTTCCCGCATCAACCTGTGCACCTACATCATCCAATGCTTCCTGAATAAGCCTTACAACACCACAGGTTGAAAGAACTTTCATTGCATCAGAATTGAATGAAGCCATCTCAACAGGGTCAAGGAACTCGGTCTTTGCACCAATCAACGGATCAACAGTCATTATGATATAACCAAAGCCTGCATCTTCGAGTGCCTGACGGTCATCCTTCTTTGTAGGTCCATCAGAAATGACAATGCATGGTACATCCTTATACAATTCTCGTGCAGCAGTTGGTCCCGGTGCACTTGAATTTGGACTGATCAGTACATAAAAGTCCGCCCCCCATTTCTTGAAGTGTTCTGTATCTGCAGCTTCGGCTTTACCCATCTTTGGACCAGTTCCAAAAACACGAATCTCGATGCCTTCTCTTGCTGCAATCTCATCCTGAATCAAGTCAATAACCTGACTCATCCCTAAATTTCCCAGTTTTATAAATCCTATTTTAGCCATTTTGGATCACATGATAAGATTACCAGTGTTGCTTATATTGTTTTTGGAATTGATCCGCCATGAATTACCATGAAATGTGTGCTTTCCATAGGCCAAAACAGCCATCCGGTCCGAAAGGGTTAAAAGTGATGCGATTTATTTCAATCCAGTCCTAATACAGTAAATGCTATTTCATTATTAGGAGTACCAAAAATTAGGTTTGATTGCGTGAACTGTACCAGTAACTATTCTAAATCCGGATTTGCAAAGGTAATTGTTTTTGATATGGACAGCACACTTATAGATGCTGAAACCATTGATGAACTTGCAGGAGCTGCCGGTGTTGCGGAAAAGGTTGCTGAGATTACAAATCTTGCCATGAACGGCAAATTAGACTATGGCCAGGCACTTTCAGAGAGAGTGAACCTTCTTAAAGGTCTTTCACTTAAAGATGCACAAGAAGCCGTAGATAAAATGCCACTTATGCCGGGTGCAAAAGAACTGGTCAAATACGTGAAAGATGCCGGATATAAGACTGCAATGGTCTCTGGCGGATTTACGTTATCTACTGACCGTATTGGTAAACTCCTTGGAATGGATTATGTATTTTCAAATGAACTTATAGTCAATGGCGGACATTTAACAGGTGATGTCACAGGTCCTCTTACAAAACAAAACTCGAAAGAGCATGTTTTTGAGGAGATTGCCCGACAAAATGGAGTGAAACCTGAAGAATGCGTCGTTATCGGCGATGGTGCTAATGATATCTGTATTTTCGAAAAAGCAGGATACTCAATTGCATTCAATTCAAAAGAGATCCTGCGCGAATATGCGGATGTTGTTATTACACAAAAAAATCTTAAGGCGGTGATTCCGGTAATCCAGGCATTGGATTAAAGGAATAATTACCAACGTATCGTGCAAAAGTGAATTTCTGCTCTGGCAAAAATTTACTTTGGATATGCAAGGTTACAACTTGTATATGACTAGAAATGCATGAAATACCAGCTTTTTTGCTGGAACAGGAGGACATAAAGAAAATGTTGAAAGAACTAAATGACAAAAAGACAACCCTGAGAGAACAGTCCGAAGAGAGTAAGAACAAACGTAATGACCTTAATGCACAGGCAAGTATCCTGGCAACTAAACGTAATGATCTTAACAAACGTACAAAGGATCTCATAAACGAAGCGCAGGAATTTAAGAAACTCAGAGACGAAAATAACGAAAAGGTCAAAGAGTGTAAAGCACAGCGCGACGAGATAAATTCCAGAGCTAATGCAATTTTTGCTAAGGCAGACGCTCTCCGAAAAGATAATAATCTCGCTGAACCGTCCATGAAGGACATTCGCAAAGACATTGATCGCCTGGAATTTTCACAGCAGACAGAAGTGATGACCACAAGCAAGGAACGTGAATTGGTCGGTAAGATCACTGAACTCCAAAAACTGTACAATTCCAAAAAAGCCGAGATCGATGATAACACCGAACTTAAAACCGCTCTTGATGAAGCACAGGCTATTCGAGATGAAGCTTCTACTTTCCACACAACCCTGTCAGAATATGCACAAAAAGCACAGGAAAGTCATGACAGCATGATTTCCACTTTCAAGGAAGCAGACACGGTGCGCACAGATTCAGATAATGCTCATAAGGATTTTGTAAAAGTGCAGGAAGAGGCTGATGAACATCACAAAAAATTCATCGCTGCACAAAAAGAGATACGTGATATCGATAAAGAAGTCCGTAAACTCAGAAAGAACGAGACCGACTCCAGAAAAGATGGTGTGCGAGAAGATGCTAAGAAGGATGCTGAAGATATCTTTGATAAATTCAAATCCGGTGAAAAACTGACTATGGAAAACCTTATGGTACTCCAAAGATCGGGGCTTCTCTAAACCACTTTAAGTATATCATATAGACGGGTGGTTTAATTACCACCCATAATAACTTTTTCTGCATTTTGTAACATATTTATTGCATATCTATTGCATATCTATTGTCAGATCCATCCATCTTAAACATCAATATGCAATGTCCTAAACTCTGCATCCCTCATCAGACATGAGTCTGCATTGTAAGCAGGATCTTTACGGATCTTTTTCCACACACTCTTGAGTGTGTCCCTATGGATATTCCCAAATGGGATCGGAATGCACGCACACGGCAAAACATCACCCTGTGGAGTTACATGCAACCATTTTCTACCCGCAAAACAACCGGTGGTCTTCATAACGTGCGGAATTGAAAATACACGCGGTCCATCCATAGCATCGGCACGCGCTACAAAATCATCAAGTTTACGATGGTCGTCGAGTGAGAGCATCTCATTCTTGTGATCAATCCACCGGGCAGTCGGAACGATCTCATAAAATGAAAGTTCATGAACACCCATTTCACGCGCCAATGTGTAAAAATCATCCAATTCATCGATGTTGCGTGGGGATATTACCACATATATGTTAACAAGCAATCCCGCATCCACCGAATTCTTGACAGCGTTGATCGCATCATTATACACACCCTTACGCCCCCGCATATGATCATGCCCTTCCTCGTTGGCGCTGTCAAAACTCACACTAACCATGTAGAGTCCCGCTTCTTTCAAACTTTTGGCGCGCTTTGGTGTAAGTCCAACCCCTGATGTGAACATCGCAGATACCGCGCGGTTAGTATCGACATAACGTATTAGATCATCCAAACCTTCATAGACCAGCGGCTCCCCACCATCGAATATGATAAGGGTTGTGCCCATGTCAAGTGACTGGTCGATCACATCCTTTACCAATTCAGGAGAAAGACGATCCTTGTTCTTTGTATCCGGCAAAGCACAATGGATACAATTATTGGGACACTCTTCAGTGATGGATATCGTTACCTGTTCCGGCACCATGCTGCCACGCAAACCTTTGATCTGATTTGCCACTGAGCGACTGAATGCCGTGCTAGGGATCGGTGGGATCCATGTTGAGAATATCAACCGGTCATATTCTACTTTTGCAGGTTTCTTGCCATCAAAAATGTCAAGCATTCCCGAAATCATTGGCTTCATGGGAGATGAGGCAATACCTGAAGTCTTGACCCGAACACGACCATCCTTGACTATTGCATAGACCTTAAAAAAAGGGTTTTTGTAAAGATAATATTTCATTTTAACACTTACCAATAATAGAATAAATATGACTACAACTAAACCACAATTGTAATTGTAATTGTAATTGTAATTCTGACTGCGAATCACCTGTTCCGAAGCAGTGCACGATAGGACAATAATGCTGCTGGATTCTTCTTTAGCATGAAAAGACCGACCTGCATTGCCTGATTGAACGAACTGCCGTGTACAAACGACAGGTCCTGATCCTTGAATGTCTTCATCATGTTATCGATCTCATGGTTATCCATCTTCCTAAGTGTCTCAAGTGCGATACGACCTAGATAATATTCTGTCCTGAATTCACTGTTCCACTGTTTTTTGTAGTGGGAAAGTACTTTTGCAGATACATCCCCTTTTGCAACCGCGTCTGCAGCTACGTCCCCGCATATCTGTCCTGCGCGCATACCATACCCGATGCCTGACTGTCCTGCCGCACCGCCTGTTATCATGATTCCGTCAGCAACGATCTGGTTTGGAATCGTTGCGATAGGATCTCCACCAACATGCTTTTTTATTATCTTGATCTCATCAAGCCCTTTCATACGTTTGAACTTTTTAACCCAGTTGTCAAAAAATGATGATACATCCATACCGTTTCTCCTGACATACACACCAAGTGTTGCATGATCCCCGCCACCCGGGGAATATGTGGATTTCCAGCCCGGAGCAATGCTTCCAAGATAATACTCGAACATATCCGCATCTCCAACACCTTCTGCCTCGATCTCGGCTTCCACTGCCCATGCTATGTCATTGGGATACCTAACAGGTTTTAACCCTAACAATCCGGCAGTCTTTGAATTGATACCATCGGCAGCGATAACGATCTTTGACTTGAGCATCCCTTTGGATGTGCTCACAGAGAACGTATTGCCGGTCTTTAGCACATTATACGACTCAATACCTGTGCGGATGTCCACGCCTACTTTTTCTACCTCTTTTGCATAGTGTTCATCAAATTTTGTGCGGTCAAGAAAATACCCGGGGGTCTCGACCACGATCTCATCACCATTTGGTGCAACGATGTGCATGCCCTTGAGATTGTGTTTTACATATTTCTGATTCACTTTTTCTCCTGCCTTGTCAAACATTCCCTTAAAGAATGTATTAGCAGGATGCGGTGGGTGACCTAACTTCTCTTTACTGTCAATAAGAATTACATCCGCGCCTTTTTGTGATGCATTTCTCGCTGCCATGATACCGGCAGGAGAAGCACCAATCACAATAATATCTGCATCCATCGACATATCTCCGTGTTACCATAAAAGTGAAACATAACCTGCGGATATAGTAGATAATACTACATCTACAATGAGTGAACCAAACATAACGCCCCTGTATCGGGAACCCTGTAAAAATAGCCTGCCACCACGCTCAGGCATAGGATTCTTTATAAAATCAAATGACTGTGTGAGCATCCATGCACCTGCTAATGTTGCACCTGCAAAAAAGATTAGACCAAGATGTGCTGTCCATCCGATGATGAGTGATGCGATGATACCTGCGATCCAGCAAAGTGTCACTAACTTAGATGTTGTCGGAATACCAAACGTGACAGGAAATGTTGGTGCACCTTTGGCACGGTCGCCTTCTACATCCCTTGCAACGCCGGATAATGTGAATCCCCAATCAGTGACACACATCATTATGCCCAAAAAGATTGCAGGAACAGGTAGAATTACAGAATCCGGCACACCCACCATGAGATCGGCCATTACAGAATCCTGTACATCAAGTAAGATTCCTGCAGGATCAAAGGCTAACCATATTCCAATTGGAACAAGACCATAAGCGATTCCCACGGGTACAAAACTCAGGAACGTCATTCTTTTTGCAACTACTGAGTATATGCTGATAGTAACGACCGCCATAATTAGGATTACAAAGGATTCAGGATTAAGATAAAGAGCAACAACCGAAGCGATTATTGCAAGAAAAAGTGAATATGAAAGTGCGTGATACTTTGATATTTTCGATGAAGGCAGAGGACGATTCGGCAGATTAATCTCATCAATATCGATGTCACAGCAGTCATTGAACACATACGAACTCGTGATCGCTGCATAACCACCTATCACTGCAATTATGAACGGGATCAGTGGTGGGAATGCACCTGCTAAAAGGTATGATGCTAACAGCGCACTTGCTGCAGGAAGTGCCAGGTCCATATCTGCAATCTCTGGTCTCAGCATTTCAAGATATGGGTTTTGAGGCTTTGATTCTGTTGTTGATACCAAATATACCACCTTATAAAACTACTTCCTAATTTCCAATATTATATATTAGCCTTGTTAAAGTAATACGTTGCAAACCCGTTTTCAAACAACTGTGAATATCACAAAGCCAAAAATAATAACAAAGAGATTGTACGATGTATTGGCCGGTTTTTAATGGCCAAAACCATCACTCACCATTATAGATCACATTCGCAATTTCAGCCAGTTTCTCAAACAATGGATGTTCCAATCCACCTTTTCTTATAAATGTGAACTTTGCATCCGGGTTAAGTTCGATCAGACGTATGGTGTTCTCAAGAGCACGCCCCAGTGATTCATAATCAGGAGTAGCGATAACTTCAGCGTTGAGTGGATAAACTTCACCAAGTTCAACCGGATATGCGCCAAATGGTGGTTTGAATGTGAGCAAATTATCATATTCATTATCCCTTTTTGTAGGGGTTGTGCGAATGATCGCAGTGCCTGTAATAGTGAATCGGTCCAACCTGTTTGAGAAACGCAGAACTTCGGGACGATCTGCAGATTCGGGACCACAATAGAAGAATGTTGATTTTGATGCCGGATCGCATTGTTCAAGCCAGTCCGAGTATTTGTATGCCTGCTTTAGCCCTTCCAGAAGATGCGGATGAGCGCGACAGCGCAATTCTACGAGTTCGAGGAGGTTACCATCTTTTATCGATTGTTTTACAAGCCGCATCTCTTGGAATGTTACATAGAGGTTGTGCCGTGCAAGAAGTTCACCACTGTTCTCTGCGTTTTTGAGTTCCTCTGCTGTGTGATTCACACAAATCGGACACGAGCATGGCAGATAGTGCAAGTCTTCAACATGATAGGTCCCCTGAGATGTCATATACCGGCCATCTTTTGCATATAATGCATACGCTGCCGAGTCGAATAGGTCACAGCCGAGTGCGACTGCGAGCGCAAACATCATTGGGTGTCCTGCACCGAACAGGTGTACGGGTGCGGTTGGATCAAGTCCTTTTTTGGATGATACGATTACATCTACAAGGTCTGCATAGCGGTATGATTCCATCAATGGTACGACTGCACCAAATGGATATATGTCGAATTTGAGTTCCGAAAGTTCCCTTGCACATCTCTCACGAAGGTCAGGGTATGTTGAACCCTGTACAGGTCCTGCGAGCAGCATGCCGTCTTTTACAAGTTCTCGTGCCTTTGCCAATCGCTCAATGGTTATTTCAAGTTCGGACTCTGCCCGTGATCTTGGTACATCAGGCGGGGTCGGAATGTCAAGTGGCACGCCAATGTCTGTGCCTATCTTCTGCTGGAAGTCGATGATCTGTTCGTTGGTGACCTCGACCTCACCATATACGGATAACTGGAATGACCCCGAGTCTGTCATTATGGGACCGTCAAAGTCAAGGAGCGAGTGCAATCCATCTTTCAATGCCTTTTCACGCAGTTCGTCCCTGCGATAGATGATATAGGAGTTTGTTATGATGATCTCTGCACCGAAATCCTTCATCTCACTTGGTTTTATGATCATGATGTTAGGATTGATGACAGGCATGATGGTTGGTGTTTCCACGACACCATGTGGTGTTGTGAGCCTGCCGATGCGCCCTGCAGCGTCTTTTTGAAGTATTTCGAAATTTGATGACATCTGGAGATGTAGATGAGAGTTGAGATATATCTAATCGACGCTCAGTCATAATCAAATGTTGATACGCCTCGCGCGCTTGTTCCCGCTAAAATTAAGTGATTCACTTCATTGAACTGTGGAATAAAGTATCCACTCTCACATAAAAATATATTAAAAAAAGGGTATAGTAAGAGTGAGCATAGCAGCGATCCATAGTTCCCGAGGACTCTCGTACCTCAGTACAATATAGAACGCGGGC
>JAUSPM010000122.1 GCA_030655675.1 Methanosarcinaceae archaeon
AAAATCTTCGCTGATGCTCAGATTTACTTGGACTACATAATCTTATAGATTATATACAACGAGAAAATCCTCGCTATGCTCGGATTTACTCGAACTATATGTTTATAAAACATATACTATTAAAAACGTTGAAATGCGCTGAAAGCGATTAGAAAATCGATGTGTATGTAGGGCAACGCCGCGCTCTTGCGCGGGTGGTAGAATCGTTTTTATCATACACTCATTAAACACTCTGCACCAGCTAAACAAAAACAAAAATTATTGTTCACACACATGCAATTCAATAGATATCCGGGCGTCTGTCATCAAAGACTGGAATTGCTTTTCGAATATTATCCGTCTCGCGCATATCGATGTCATGCATGATGATACATTCTCCATCATCCGCTTGTGCTTTTACTTCACCCCATGCATCGATTATCATTGAGCCGCCAAAGAATGTTGAATATGGGTCTTCTCCTGCGCGATTGCAGGCAATATGCGGGATTTGGTTTTCTATCGCACGGGCAATGGCAAGTGTTTTCCAGTGATGTTCCCGAGGGTTTGGGAACTCGGCAATTGTTACGAGTATGTCTGCGCCCTCAAGTGAGAGTTTTCTTGCGATTTCAGGGAACCGTAGTTCATAACATATCTCAAGCCCGATGGTGAGATCGTTCTTTTCCAGCCGGATTGGTAAGATCGTGTCCCCACCGCAAAAATACGATTTTTCCTGTCCGAATGGGTGAGTTTTTTTGTATGTTCCGGCAAGGTTGCCGGATTCGATGCAAAAACCCATATTAAAATATTGGTATGATTGATCATGCGGCGCGGCTGCTTTTTCATTTTCTGCGGCTTCGATAATCGAACCGATGAGGATGCAGTTGTGTTCTTTTGAAAACTCGCACAGTGTTTCTATTGTTGGATATGGCGTGTACTCTGCATTCTCTTCAATATTGTCATAACAGAATCCTGTTGAGAAAACTTCGGGGAACACGATGAGTTCTGCACCTTTTGATATGGCTTCCCCTGCCATTAAAAGTGCGTGGTTGATATTAGTCTGCTTTTTGCAGTGGCGGATGTCCATCTGGATGCAGGCTGCCTTCATGTCATATCCTTTTGTGTTGTAGTTATATTATCTTTGTTCAATACGCATTTTTGAAACAAAAAACAAGTGAAAAAGTATGATGAATCAAGGACAATTATATCGATTTAACTGTTAAACGTTGACATCTACTGCAAAGAAGAAAAATACTTCTGCTTTGGGCTTGTCAATTTATCGGGGATAGTTGGATGCAATAAACCCTGTTCAAGGAGTGGGTTTAATATTTTTGAACGGAAGTATTCTCTATGTGTTAATTCAAGAAAATTCATAATTTCACTTGCGGTTCTTTCAGTTTTGCAAAATTCTATAATTTTCACTGTACGTTCATCTTGCGCGGTATCTTGCGCGGTATCTTGCGCGATATCTTGCGCGATATCTTGCGCGGTAGCATGTGGTGTCAGTGGAATAATCATTTTGAAAATATCTTCTTCTATCAATTGGGGCTCATTGTCGGAATATATTCGGACATATTTCATAAGATTTCTTGTACCTGATCCAAGTTCATCGGCAAGACCAATTTCTTTGAAAAATCGGGCGATCACCGGATTTTTTGGGAAAGGGGAAAAGTTATTTGGATCAATTATACCGTTGCCATGTGGTTTATTGCTATTTTCAGTGTAAACGCGAGTTGGTTGAATGATCAGTTTTGCTGGAAAAGCATTCATGTATTCTCTATGAATGAGAATATTGGAGGCTACTTCACGAAATATCTTATCTCGCACACTAATGCGTTTATCGTTTTCTAGATAAAATGGATCAGGAAGATGTTTTTGTGTGAATGCCATAATTCTATCATAACTTTCTATCAGATTTGTCCTTATGTCGTCCCGATCATCATATCTATCCAAATTTTGGATCCTTAAGATGGCATCTGTACGAAAATGAGGCAATACAGATAACAAAACATCATCTTTACCGAGCAATAGAACTGCTGCAAGGGTAAATCCCTCTTTACCGGTTTGATAATCTCTCAAATATAGCTGAGCACTTTTCAATAGATCAAAATCATCTAAATCTTTCCATGGATGGTTCCCTCTTTGATTAACTGCTAACTGTCTGACCCGTGTAATCAGATCGCTACGCAAATCTTCGATCTTGACATAGGGATAGACTTTATTTTCTGAGTAAACAGTTTGTTTCTTTAGGTATAGCGCGGATACAAGGTTATTATTATCCGTTATATTGAAATCTCCGTCCTCATTTCGGTCGTATATTTTTCCATTACAGCGGTGAACATCTGCAATATATTTTATGGATTGGAATTAATAAACATTTTCATTTGATCTGATATTGGGATGCGCCGCTTGTGGCGCTTGTAACATTGCTTTTCGTACTGGACGAATAGAGTCACAAAAGATCAAAAAATCGTATATTGTTCATCAACATCAAACACGCTCAACCTTGTACACCCTGTCATTCTCTCGAACAATTCCATCAACGCTAAGCCCGATTTCCTGCCCTCTCCCAGCCTCTTCTGCAGTCTCTCCATCAACTATCAAGGAACTAACTTCCTGTTCAAGATACGTGGTGTACCCTTCGATAACGATATTATCTCCAACAGCCAATCCCTGTTCCAGCAATTTTATGGCCGCAGCATTCTGTTTTGGGAAATAATTGGTTACAACGCCTACAGCCTGCCGTTTCACAGGTGATACATTCATGTTATATTCATATGTCAATCCTTCAGGTCCGGGCACACCAAAATAGAAACCCGTGGAAAACCCGCGATTGTATTCCAGAGCCATTTGTTCCTTCAATTCCAGAGCACGTTCAAGTGTGTAGGACCCATTCCGACAACCGTCCAGTGCTTCACGGTAACATCGTGATACGGTGGCAGTATAACTGGGATTTCGCAGCCTGCCTTCCACCTTGAAGGCATCAACGCCTGCATCGATAAGTTGTGGCACATGTTCTATCATGCAAAGATCCCTTGCACTAAGCAGGTATTTGCCTTTTAGATCCACTTCTCTTCCATCATCCGCGTGCAGTGTCCATTCCCATCTGCATGGCTGGGAACATTCCCCGCAGTTACCGGATTTTCCGAGCAGATATGCCGAAAGGTAGCACCTTCCAGATATCGCCTGACACATCGCACCATGCACGAACACTTCCAATTCTACGTCGGTATCCTGCCTGATATCCTTTATCTGCTCAAGAGTCAACTCCCGCGACAGCACCACGCGGCTGGCACCAATTGACTTATAGAAATTTGCAGTATCAGCATTAGATACATTTGCCTGAGTTGATATATGTACTTTTAAACCACTATCCACAGCCCTCGTAATAACAGCAGGGTCCCATGCGATGATCGCATCCACGCCTGCACTTGATGCTGCTTCAATTACTTCTTTAACAGATGGGATGTCGTCTGGATAGATCACACTATTTACAGCAAGATTGGCACGCAATCCATAGTCATGCACCTGCTCTACAAATACATCGAGATTCTCCAGCGTGATATCATTCGCTCTCGCTCTCAGGCTGAACCTATCAAGTGAAAAATAGACTGAATCTGCGTGATCTTTGCAAACTGAAAGGGCGGCGGGATTTTTCACACCCATTATAAGTTCAGGTATTTTAATGGATTTATCAGTGTTTTTATTCATGTGGATTCATGGGAATTATTGGTTAAATCAGTTATGTACTGTTCAATGATAAGATGTTATTTTTTGTATTTGTATTTGTATTTGTATTTGTATTTGTATTTGTATTTGTATTTGTATTTGTATTTGTATTTGTATTTGTATTTGTATTTGTATTTGTATTTGTATTTGTATTTGTATTTGTATAGATGTGGTAAGATAGGGGCGTAAATGAGATTGATTAGTTTGAAACTAAAACCAATGCAACCGCCGTAGGCGGCGTATTTCCAGACCATTGACGCAAAAGATATGAGCATTTTCGCGGCAAATCTAATTTGTGAAAATATGCACAAAGAATTAATCCGATCGATAAAAATATTGGTATTGTTTATCTGGTATAAAGTTGTGTTATAGCGTTGCGGATTAATGAGTTGGAAATAAAAACGACGCAACCATCCGCGCGTTGCGCGGCACCGTCCTTCACCACTGGCTTGAATACACATCGAAGTTTCAATCGCTGTCAACACATCTGTTTTTGTATGGATTGTCCTACATAGAAACTGCGTATTTTGCGAATGTGGACGGATGGTAGATATGGAATGTGCCGCCTGCAGCGGATCGAATCAACATCAAAAATATCTTAACAAATGCTATTCTTTCAATATTCTCACAATAACTACCATCCCTATGCCATTTATCAACACGATCAAAACCCCACCGATGAGGTGTCGCATGTTCTGGAAAAGCCCTCCATTTTCAGAAGTCATAGATTGTGCTGTAAATTCGATTATCATATCTGTATCTGCTAACACTTCCTGTTCCATAATGCCACTACGTGCACCGAGTGCACCACTGACGCGCACAGTATAGTTAACTCCAGACTCAAGTCCAACAAATAGATATTCATCATTATCATCATTAGAGGCGAATGCGATAGTCACTCCATCGCGCACTAGTTCTACACCATTAGAATCCGGCGCATTGACCTTCATGTTCACGTAATCTTTCAGTCCAATGTCACTGCCATCTGTGAATCGCAATTCGTTCGGAATGTTCAATATGCTAAGGATCGTTGGGGCAATATCTTCCTGTCCGAATTCACCATCAATCAACACCTCCTCCACATTGGGTGCATGCACAATGAACGGTATCATCTGTGCTTCAGAAGTGACTGCATACTTTTCAGCCTGATGTCCACCACGAACATCATCTGCTGCAAATGCCATTCCATGATCTGCCGTAAGTATGAATGCAAGGTTGTTTTCAATACACAGTTCATAAAGTGGCATGATCGCAGCATCGAGACCCTCTATATTTTCAATGTAACCGCCGTTTCTTCGATAGTGGCCGGAACTGTCAATTGCACCTGCATTTATGGTTAGGATATACTTTTGTTCAGGTGCACTTTCACTCATCGACCTTATGATATCGCTGGCAGTATCGAGTGCCCACATGTTGTATGCATCATATCGTTCCCCTGAACTTTCAGGGAATCGGTTGACATAATTGTTTGCACCTTCTGCGCGCATTTCCATTATTTCAACGACATCCTGTGGCACATTGCCACTTGAATGTTCGAATGTAGCCATCTTGATCATGGGATTATTGATGGAATTCGTTTCATCATACAGGATAATGTCCTGCTCAGCGCGCATATTGTAAAAATCTCCTCTCTGGAGCACTGCAAGGGCAAGATATCCATTATCGTGCGCAACGTCGTAGATGGTAGCACCCGAATAGCCTACCATCTCACCGTCTGCGCCGGAATTACCTGTGACCAAAACAGAGTGTCCTGCTTCGGTATAAGTCTGGGGTGCACGGATGTCCACAATGCGCGCGCTGTTTTCTGCGATCTGCGAAATGTTGTACACGACTGCTTTACTGAGTGCAGTTCCATCAATTGCGTAAGGGGTAAGTTCTGGATAGATGTACGGGGAACCAAGTCCGTCTATTATTAGGATAACTGCGCCATCCGGTGTGTTCACAGGATTTACTTCCACAAGAGTTGATGCGACAGCGGTTGTGGGGAAAATTAAGAATAGTAGAAATGCCACCAATGTCAATAAGGGAACAATTCTTGAAATTGAATGTGAAATCTTTTGGTTCATTGGAAGTGAAATAACA
>JAUSPM010000123.1 GCA_030655675.1 Methanosarcinaceae archaeon
AACTTTTTGCCACAGAGGACACAGAGAGCACAGAGAACGTAGCAACATTCCCTCTGTGTACTCTGTGCGCTCTGTGGCTGTCAGATATAGTTCTAAATTATACTTGCGGAGTAGTATAATGTGCAATAGCGCAACATTGCCACGGCAATATAATCCAATTGACTGCGCTGATTTTGGTATAGACTGAAAAATATTCCTTCCATAATTACTTTTTTTACAATCACCCGAATAAATTTAATCAATTGCCTGTGGTGTATAATTCACACCATTTGGAAGTGAATCAAACATCAACATGGAGTAGCGGTCATTTGACGCTATATTACCACCAGAAGGGGATGAGGGTGGAATCCGGTGGAATCCGGTGGACTTCCGGGATTTGAAGCAATATCTGCTATCGGACTTATTGGTTTGGCGTACTACGTCCACAAGCGCAGAGTATGGGCAATTCATCAAATCAGCACATTTACGTATGCTGCGCTACTTTTTTTATTGTATATAATCTATAAGATTATGTAGTCCACGTTAATGCGAACGAAGTGAGCATTTTCTTGTTTTAAAAAAAGTGGTATTTGTTCAGACCTTTTTGATGCCGATACAATCGGCCGTAGGCGGCACGTTCCTCCATCAATGAGATATTGCTTACTTTATTTGTGTTAACTCGCACCATATAATTGTAAATATGTGCCAAGAGAAAATAATCACTTACAATCGCATTAATTCGGAGAATACAATCTCACCATAGGGTGTCGGAAAAGTATATATTTATGGGGTCGGTGGTGCGGGATTGCGCCGCCTACGGCGGTTGTATTGGTTTTAGATCGAACTATATCATTTATGCAGATTTCTTACCGCAGATATACAAATACAAAAAATATTTTCGGATACAGAGTTATTACTCCAACGTATTCGGAATTTTACTCAATCCATCTTCAATTTTTTGGACAAATTCAACTCCAATTCCGAGCGGCACTTCATCATCCGAATACCCGCTGTGTTTGCGCGACCCCTTGCATCCAAAGGATAATCCCATCCCCTTCTCAAGAGCCAGTGCCGTGCAGTCTCCGCACACTGATGCCGCGCCGAGTGTATCTATAACAACCCGTGCGCCGCTTGTGTATGAATGCGCTTGCACAATGCGCATGGCTCGTTCAGGTGTCAGATATAGGATCAGCACATCGAATGTTCCGTTATTCTCTGACAATGGCTCGATATTTATCGATCGATACGATTTCACAATTCTTGGAAGCGAATCGGACGCGCGCCGCGCCGCCTGCATGTCAACATACCTGCCGGATTTTAAGTAATAGTCATGCGGGGCACCATAGGGTGCACCAAGAACATACGCGCCCACGAGACAAATCTGTGCCGACACGGAAAAACTTTCGCCATGCCGCGCTTTTTGTATCATCTCGCAGTACAGCAGGTCGGATGGCTCGCCAGCGTCATGCTCATCAAATGTTATGCATACCGGTTCGCCGATTTCCATCAGGCTTGAGATATTCGGCAGTATGTTCATCCGATCGTTGCTCTAACCGTAGTAAACACAGGTCCGCGAATATCGATCTTTTTATTGTTACTTGTAATGAATCTCTGGGCAAGAGACTCAAGTTTGATATTGATCTCGGACGGAACTTTGATGATCCTTGCGCGTGTTTCCCATTCGGATTCACCGCTTGCGACTGCTTCTTCGATCTCAAACGCTGCCATCGCTGCAAATGCATCAATGAATCGGATGCCGGTGCGTGCTGAATCATTATCGAATGCTTTGCTCCATTTCTTCTGGTTTGGTAATCCAAGTATATCACTCTCGAATGCCAGGACCTCGTTAAAGGTAGCAGGGCCACATAGTTTAGTATCCGCTTCAGGTTCAATGACTGCAACTTTTACAGACTTGTTGCCAATCTTTCCTTCCCATGCTGCAAATTCACAGGGACTTGGCTCGGAACCGTGCAGTTCACACTGCTTCACGATCGCTTCTGCAATTTCCTGTCCTTCTGATGTTATTGGTCTTTTATCGATAAACACCATCTTTGCGAGTTCATTGTCCTTCATTTTCCATTCAGAGTACTGCGCAATTTGTGGATAAGTGAGTGCGCGAACATCTGTTGCATCATGGAGGATCATGGCAAGCCGCTCAACCCCGAGTCCGAGGTTCATTACAGGATATGGTATGTTGTACTGCGCGAGTGCTGTCGGTGAATATATCCCGAATGTTGCGACTTCTATCCAGCCGTCAGAGTATTTTGTTTTCGAGCCAACAAGTTTTGGATGGAATGCGAACACTTCGATCTGAGTGTCGGGCACATAGTATTTGCTGCGTTTCTCATCAGGTCTGAACTGGAACTTCTCGAACCCGAACTGGGACAGCAGTCCCTGTGCCACAGCCTTTCCATGATCGACTGTAACATTTTCATCCATTATCACACAGGATGCTGAATAATAAGTCATAAGTCTTGAAGCATCTTCCTGCTGTTCTCTCCTGAAACAGCGGTCGATCGAGAAAAATCGGAACGGTGGATTATTGCGTTCAAGCACAGACTCAAGCGAGATGAACCATCCTGATGTCATGTGGCTTCGCAGGGTCTTGCCTGATGATTGTGCCACAAGTTCCTTGAACTCAGGGAATACCTGATCGATCATTTCAACTACCAGAGAATCTGAGACTTCCAGTTTTCCTGCAATCTCAGGAACAAGATCGTCGCCTTCGACTTCACCCTTCTTATATGAATGCAGGACCTTGCGAATAACATCGATGCCCTCATCACCAATATCGCCAAGTATTTCCTTGATCTGATCGATACGTTCATCCGATATCCCTACATTCGGGCGCGGTAATCCTGCCAGATAGAAACACCTGTCAAGCACTGCAAGAGCCTCATGTCCGAACTGCTTGTGTACCTCTCGCTCGTCCACGATAAGAGGGTTCATCATCTCTTCAAATCCCATTCGCAGATATGCTTCCCTCATCTTTGCGATCGTATCATACACAGGATGTGGTTTTCCAAAAGCAATCGATGTGCGAGGGTATTGTTCATCGGGAGTTGATCTGTGTATCAGGTCGGCCCCCATATTCCATGCAGTATCAAAATCCATTTTTGCCGCTTTTTTTATTTCTTCAGGATCAAATTTCATCGTAAGTCCCCATTGTTTGTAATTGTTATAAGGTAATTGTCAAGTTTGTATGATGTTTGTATAATGTTAGTATAATTTTTTTTCCGTCATTCAAATCGTGATTCGAATTTTTTCATCGTCTGCTCAAGTTTCTGCTGCCTTGTCGCATTGGTCAGGTCACCACGTGTCCGTTCGATCAAAGACCTTGCTACATCGCTCTTTCGCCGAAGTCCGCGTGTGATGGCATCGGGATAATCGAACATCATTAGTGTTGAATACATATCATCCATGATATCTAAAAACCGATCTCCTTTTTGTGGCATGTCCTGCCTGATAAGATCAAGTATATGTCGTCGGAGTTCTCCTACCACGTCCCCAAGACCATTAAGGTATGCTGCATATGTAACGCCAAGTTCTTGTGGTGAGGGCAGTGTATCGCTATTGCTATCGTTATCAATAGCGTTATCGTTCTCATTGGTCAACAGATTATGTAGGATAGCACATTCTACAAATTCCTGCTGTGCATGTTCCACGAATCCGCTGTAATATATATCAGGATGGTCTGTAAGTTTTAGGTCGATATCTTCAAGAACATTTCGTGCATTTTTGAGTAACATTGCAGCCTTGTCAATGTCTCCCCTGTGGATGTGGCGTATTGCTGTGCCACAGGTACGGACTACCTCGCGCGACAGGCTCAAGCCGGATTCACGTGCTTTATCCTTAGCTTCAAAATTTTGCTGTATGTCTGCTGCAATTTCGTTTATCATAACGAGTGTGTATCATTCACAATCTTTTATATTGATTGCTATCTTTATATGGAATTGTGATTGAAAATGGATCGTAAATACGTAATAGAATCAAAAGGATACGTGGATGATGACGGAAATAGAACGCATGATTCCTGGACTTCAATCGTGGAGGACATTAAAATTGAAGATGGTTTTGTCAAGTTCATTCCGGTAGATGGGGAACATGCAGGTTTAAAACACTATATCACATTCTGCAATATCCACATTGTACGTGAATGTTCTGAATCGGAGTGAATTCACTCCGAAATTTAAATATCACTCATCCACAGGGATTGTTTCAAGTTGGCTTGCAACATTCCAGACAAGTGTTCTTGTGTGGAGCGGAATATTCGGATCATTGCTGATATTTTCAAGGATGGATATACAGGACGATGTGCGCATAAACAGTGATTCATCTTCTTTTCGAAGTGTAACCAGGATCTCATTTGCAGAGCGTCGTATATTTCTTGGTACTGAGTTGTCGTTTGCGATGTGGTCTAAGACTTGTATGGATTGCTTGATAACTTCTTGAGGATTTACTGACATTTGGATCACCTTAGGATTAATAGAAAGTGAAATTTAAAACGAGTATTACTTAAGGCATCTTTAAGTAATTGTATGTTATAAAAAGACTTTCGTTCATATAAGTCTATCACTTTAATAAAGAGGATAATCATGAATTCTGATGACGAACAGGTAAGAAAGATATCAAAAATGCTCGAACTTGGTGGAACAATGCTTGCAGAACACTGCAACACCTGCGGTTCACCAAAGTTTCGCTATCATGGTAATGTGATATGCCCGGTGTGTAATGTGAGGGAAGAGGGACAGTCAGAGCAAGCTCCTATGACCCCTACAATCTCTGCTTCGACATCGGCACCACAGTCAAGACATGAATCTCAAAAAATAAGCGCTCCAAAGGCTGTTGTGTCCAGTGGTGCGATGCTGCCACTTGAAGAACTCATATTAAAAAAGATAACCGATATTGCGAATTCCATGCAGGATGAAACAGATCCGCGCCGTATATCTGAACAACTGGACATCATAGAACGTGGGCTGGATATAATCGTACAATTAAAGGACATCGGATGACTGTTTTGTTTAGATACAGTGCAACGTCATGGCGCAGAGTGTTAAATTAGTTCATGATAAAAACGATTCTACCACACGCGCATCGCGCGGCGTTGCCCTGCACACACATCGAATTTTCAATCGCTTTCAGCGCATTCCACTATTTTTAATAGTGTATGTTTTATAGAGATTGTCGAAAAAGTGGCAAAATCGAAATATTCTAATCAAAG
>JAUSPM010000126.1 GCA_030655675.1 Methanosarcinaceae archaeon
TCAATATTGATCAAAATTTCACCGCAGAGCGGGCCGAGTACGCAGAGAATGGGTGAATACAAATTAACAACTCTGCGCTCTCTGCGTCCTCTGCGGTTGATCTTTTTTCCATTCATTCCGACAAAATACAAAAACATCCACCCGACATCCACCCTTAAAACATCTCCAACCAAATACCAATCCCCTTCTCAATCGCCCTCCCATAAACCAGATTTGCAGTCGCAAGATCCTGTATCGCAAGTCCCGTCGAATCAAATATTGTGATCTCATCATCGCTTGTCCGCCCTGTTTTGACACCTGCAACAACCTCTCCAAGTTCGCAATAGATGTCCTCGCTCGATATAACACCAGTTGAGAGCGGTACATTGATCTCTCCCGAATGTGATGCCTGCACAATATCGTCAACCACGACCTTCGCGCGCGTCAGAAGTTGTGATTCTAATTCCTGCTTGCCCTTTGCATCTGCACCGATGGCATTGATATGTGTACCTGCTTTCACCCATTCCGACCTCACCACAGGACTGCGGACAGGCGTAGTAGTTACAAGAATATCACAGTCGCAGACCTCCTCTGTGCGAGTGGTTTTGATGATCTCGCAGTTTACAACACCCGCCATATCCTTTTCAAACTTCTCGCATTCGCGAATATCCTTGCTTGTGATCTTGACCTGTTCGATAGCGAATTTCTGCGAAAGTGCAAGCAACTGGGTGCGTGCCTGATTTCCTGCACCCACCATACCCACAACCCTGGAATCCGGTCGTGCAAGATGCTTTGCAGCAATTCCACCTGCTGCACCGGTCCGTATGCCTGTAAGATATGTCCCATCCATAACAGCAAGTGGCGCACCTGTCTCTGTTGAATTCAATACAACAAGTGCCATGACAGTTGGCAACCCTACCTTGCGGTTGTCAGGATGAACATTTACGATCTTCACACCCGTAATATCCTGCTCCTCCAAAAAAGAGGGCATGGTTCGAAGGTCCCCGTTATGTTTTTCAAAATACAGATACGTTTTTGGCGGCATCTGGACTTTCTTTAATCCATGTTGTTCAAATGCTTTCTCAACAACATTCATTGCTGCCGGCATATCAAGTATACTTTTTACATCCTTCTGGTTCAACCATAAAATATCCATAACTCTACGACTCCTTTTTGAATTGATTAGTGTGCGACATGTATAAATCTTACCAGAATAAAACTATTTTCAATATCCGATACTATTATAGTATCAAATCAAACATATAATATCACCATAGAGGAAGGGATAATACAGATGCTAAAAACGGTGCGACCACACGCGCGTAGCGCGGCACGTTCCCGTACCACGAAAATGAAATATAATACGATTCCTTCATAACCCAACACTTGAAAGTTGACATGACAATAGAGGTTACAAAATTAATTAAGCATAAGTTTTTTGACATTATACAACAATTATGGTACATGAATGAAATTGTCAATACAAACAATATTGCCAAGTTGATGAAAGAGGAAATAGCAGATATGTTTCTCAGTCCTGAAGAAGAAATCCTTCTGGAAAAGGCTTTGAAAGAGCATAAAGATGGAATGACTACAAGCCTAGATGATTTTGAAAAGGAGCAAACAAAGATAGAACACGCTGTTGAGCAATATAAGAAGGGAAAAATATCAATTGGCAGAATGGCAGAGGTTACTGACCTATCGCGACATGAATTGTTCAAGGAACTGAAAGAACACAATGTCAGTGTACATTATTCTAAAGATCGGTTGCTTAAAGAGATCAGTGGCCTATGAAAGTGGCTGATATCGGCATTCTGATATGGCTTGTGACAACAACTCAGTGGAATCTGAAAGTTATATGTTCCACAAAAACAGAACCTAATATATATAGATGATAATTCACTTTGTCAGTTAAATGCGAAACGAGAAAATTTTTATTGATGACGGAGGGATACGCCGCCTGCGGCGGTTTGACTCGGCATCAAAAATGCTAAACAAATAAAGATCATAATGGAACCTACAATGCAAAAAATTGGAATCGCAATAACAAACCCATCCGACTGGACAGCCACAGCCCTAATAGCTGCAACAAAACAAAAAAACATCACCCCGGTCATAATAAACCTGCATACCGCAGATGTCACAATACAGCATGGTGTCCATTACAGCGCAAACGACAACGACCTGTCCGAACTTGATGCAATCATTGTGCGCGATGTCGGAGCAGGCACACTTGATGGCGTTTCTTTTCGATTCGACATTTTGCGACAACTTGAAATGAACGGGACAATGATCATCAACACCCCACAAGCAATACAGAATGCTGCAAACAAATACCACTCTACTTGTCTTCTGGCACAGGCAAACTTACCAGTCCCCTTAACAAGGGCAGTCCAGAGCACCGAAGGTGCTCTGAACACATTGGCAGAGTTTGGTGATGCCGTAATAAAACCCGTATTTGGCTACAAAGGAATCGGAATTATGAGAATTAAAGATGGCACAGCATTTCACCCAAATAACGAACCACACCCCGAACCTATCGAACAACTCATCAACAATCTCATCACTGAAAAGGAGATGCTATACATTCAGGAATTCATTCCTAATCCGGGGCGGGATATTCGTGCATTTGTAGTCAATGGCAGCGTCATCGGTGCGATATATCGTACAGCATCGAATGGCTCATGGCTCAACAATCTTAGTCAGGGCGGCACTGCCGCGCGGTGTTTTCTGTCACCAGAACAGGAAGATATATGCATACGTGCCGCAGAAACCATTGGCACTGTCTTTGCGGGTGTGGACATAATTGAAGGGGCAAAAGGACCAGTCATACTTGAGGTCAATGGCACACCATCGGGAGCCGGCATATATGAGGCATGGGGCATAAATGCCGCAGAACATATAATCGATTACGTGACCACGGGGATATAGGGATATAGTAGCATTTTGTATTAGGGATTACGAGGAACAATAAAGATGACTGAATACAAACAATGCATTGTGATACGCGATGACCTCAAACTCTCAAAAGGTAAACTTGCAGTGCAGGTTGCACACGCTGCCGTATCCGCATCAGAATGGGCAGACAGAAATACGCTTGAGGGATGGAAGGAAAGCGGTCAGAAAAAGGTAGTCCTTCGGGTTCCAACATTGCAGGATCTTTTTGAACTCAAGGAAGTAGCAAGACGACACGACTTTCCAACAGCACTTATAACAGATGCAGGGCGCACCGAGATTGCACCAGGCACTATTACGGTGCTTGGGATAGGACCTGCAAGGTCAGATGAACTTGAAAAGATCACAGGGCATTTGAAATTGTTATGATCTGCTTTTACAAAGATCAATTAAGGATGATGATCCATAAATGATTAAAAAACATATATGCATGATTGCAATCCTATTGATATTCCTGATCTCAATTTCAACCTCAGGATGTCTAACTGAATCTTTCCAGCAGATCGAACAATATACACAGTCTGCAACATACATATCCACTCAAGAAGAGACATATAAACTGGATATCTCTAAACTCACAGTCCCCGAAGTACCCGATACTCCCCCACATAAATTTGAAAAAATACCTACAACAACATCAAGTTCGAGAATGATTCCCGGTTTCAGCCTGTCAAGTCATTATTATTATACAAAATTATATGAAGGTGGCACAGGAACATTTAAAATATTCGTAGAGAACAGTGGTAACACACCAGTATTTATCTATGGATACGCAATACGAGATCCAAATATTTCAGGCATAAACGAGTCATATATGCAAAACACTGGCATCACCATTCCTGCAGGCGAGGAGAGATACATAGGCATGTTCAATGTGATGGTCCCGCAGGAAACAGATCAAATAACCCTCGGACTTAGCCTGTCAATACTTGTGAAAACAATATCTGGTACATGGTATGATCATCATGAACAATTATTTGACAATTTCACAATGGATGTCATACCCGCGATTGCAGAAGAATATCCGGAACGTGTATCCAACTTGCCACAGAGTGTTTTTAAGAGTGTGAACAATAAAGTAAACCCTCTGGACATTAATGTTCGCGAGATAGCAGCAGGTTCTGCAAAAACCTATCCTGGCACGTATAACATATACCAAATATGTGCCATATTCGATTATGTAAAAGAAAACATACAGTACATCAGTGACCCACGTGGCGGTGATTACTGGTCACCTCCAAACGAAACACTGAAAATTGGTGCCGGAGACTGCGATGATTACGCCATATTAATGTCATCCCTTGTAGAAGCCATTGGAGGCACAACGCGGATATATCTCACAGACACACACGCATTTGCTGCAGTGTACATCGGTAATGATACTGACCATATTGACAGAATCGTAGATGGGATCGGACAATACTATGGTCCCGTTGCGGTATACTACTCAACAGATGAATACGGATCATGGCTTATGCTGGACCCAACATCAAGCCTTTATGTGGGAGATCTGCCTGGAGATACGGCACTTACATCACAAGGTTGGACGTACCTTAATACAACCAAAATTACAGCAATTGATATAATTCCAAAGTGAGAGGAGATTCTGATGCAAATACCGGAAATTGAAAAAAAGACAGGTATCGACATATACACCACAACCACCGAAGGTATCGGGGGAATGTTAAGGCAGGAGATCGATGATTTTATTGTAACAGAGATCACAAACCGCGAAGAAGGAGATAGTGGAAAAGAACTGATACTTGAACTTACAAAACGCAACTGGGACATGCATCATGTTATCCGTGACCTCTCTCGCAAATTTGGGATCAGCCAACAGCGCATAGGTTTTGCAGGCACAAAGGACAGGCGTGCAGTCACTACCCAGAAGATCAGCATCAATAACATGACACCACAGGCTGTGGATGGTATTTTCCTCAAGGATGTTGAACTGAAGGTCATAGGCAGATCGAACAAGCCAGTGAAATTGGGCGACCTTACAGGAAACGGGTTCAAGATCATTGTTCGGGACATCGACCTGTCCGAAGATGAACTCCAAACACGTCTTCAAAAAACCACAGATGAGATACTGCAATCCGGTGGAGTTCCTAATTTTTTCGGGATACAGCGATTTGGCGCGATCCGCCCCATCACACACCTTGTGGGAGAAGCAATCGTTCACGGAAATATCGAGGAAGCCGCACTGGCATACATTGCGAGATCGTTCCCTGACGAATCCGAAGAGAACAGACGCGTGCGGGATCATGTGTTCACCACAAGAGATTATGCATGGGGCCTTGAACAATACCCACTGAACCTGCGATATGAACGCTCAATGATGCATCATCTTGTTACGGCTCCTAATGATTTTGAGGGCGCGTTTGGAATACTTGCCAAAAGCATTCGTATGCTGTTCGTACATGCCTACCAGTCATATATTTTTAACCAGATACTGTGTGAGCGAGTAAAGATAGGTCTGCCACTAAACGCTGCTATTGAAGGAGATATTGTCTGTTTTAAGAACAAAGATGGACTTCCAGACACATCCAAAACAGAGAAGGTTACATCACAAAAACTCAACGGAATAAATAACCTTATCAAACGCAAGCGTGCTTTTGTGACAGCGCCCCTGATAGGCTACAGCACAGAGTGGGCATCCGGCCAACAGGGTGAGATCGAGCACCGCATATTTGAGAATAGCGGAGTTCCAATTGAAGGATTCAAAGTCCCCACCATGCCGGAATTGGCATCAAAAGGATTGAGACGTGAGATGTTGCTGTATGCAGAACCTGAGTATATAGCATCAGAGGATGAACTTAATCCGGGAAAAACAAAAACGGTCCTTGAATTTTCATTGCCAAAAGGAAGTTATGCAACAACCCTGCTGCGCGAGTATATGAAAGTCGATCCTAAAAGAATGAGTTGAACAATAACACGATTGCATCCTTTTACGGCACTGTTCCAAAATCCAGTAATTCCAATAAATATAGGATAATTTTTCACCGCAGAGAACGCTGAGGGCGCAGAGTTGTTACTGATTTGCAACTCCTCTCTGCGATCTCAGCGTGTTCTGCGGTTCATTTTTTTTAATCAACGACAGATAAATAATTGGACAATGACTCTTTTTACAAGACCATTATTTATTCGTTTTTTTATCCAACATCGCTTCAACAAGTGCCTTGAATGGCGGGGACGGACGACCAGGTCTGGATTTGAATTCAGGGTGGAACTGGGACGCAAAGAAAAACTTATTCTCAGGAATTTCCACGATCTCCATCCTGTTCTTGTTCTTGCCTGAAAACACCGCACCTTTTGCTTCGATCCTGTCAATAAAATTCGGATTAACCTCGTACCTGTGCCTGTGTCGCTCAACAATATTACTGGCTCCGTAGATCCGTTCTGCGATCGTGCCGCTTTTCAATGCTGCATCATAGTCGCCAAGCCGCATTGTTGCACCCATGTCAAGCAAACCTTCCTGCTCGGGAAGAAGATCGATAACAGGATACGGGGTATTATCATCAAATTCCGTACTGTTCGCACCAGTAAGGCCAACGACATTCCTTGCAAACTCAATTACTGCAAGTTGCATTCCCAGACATAATCCAAGGTATGGGATATCATTCTCCCGCGCATACTGGATCGCAAGTATCTTGCCCTCAGTACCGCGTTCCCCGAAACCCCCCGGAACGAGTATGCCATCGAATTCTGATAAACCTTTTACTGCATCAGGATCACTCTCCAGTGTCTCGGCGTTTATCCAGGTAGTATTAACATTGCACCCACACTCGATAGCAGCATGTTTTATGGATTCACGAATACTTATGTATGAATCTTCAAGATGGGTATATTTTCCAACGATTGCAAGTTTTACCTCATCTGTCATGCTGTTCATGCGAGTGACCATGTCACTCCATGATGTGTCATCACCCATTTTTTTGAGGTTTAATTTATGCATCAAATAGTCCGTTAGTCCTTCCTTTTCCATCAAAAGCGGAACTTCATAGATATCTTTTGCATCATGTGCACTAACAACAGCCTTCACAGCAACGTCACAGAACAGAGCGATCTTTTCTTTTGAGTCTTGAGAAAGAGGTTCTTTGCATCTGGCAACAATTACGTCAGGAGACAGACCAAGTTCCCTCATCTCTTTTACAGAATGCTGGGTCGGTTTTGTTTTCTGGTCGCCCTGTGCATCGATCGGCACCAGTGTCACATGAAGGAGTGCAATAGCATCTTCGGGTTCTTCCCTGTGCATCTGCCTGACTGCTTCTAAGAACGGCATACTCTCAATGTCACCAACAGTACCACCTACTTCGATCAAGCAGATATCTGCACCACTTTTTGCAGCGACTCTTCGTATGCGGTCTTTTATCTCGTTTGTGATATGAGGAATTATCTGAACGGTTTTTCCAAGATATTCGCCCCGTCGTTCCTTTGATATCACGGATTGGTATATCTTACCGGTTGTCAGATTGTGATCCCTTGTAAGTTCGGTATCCAGGAAACGTTCATAGTTGCCAAGATCAAGGTCAGCCTCTCCACCGTCCTTTAACACATACACTTCTCCATGCTGGAAAGGGCTCATTGTACCTGCATCGATATTGATATAGGGGTCGATCTTGATGGCTGTAACCTTATATCCTTTGTTTTTCAGGTTTCTTCCAGTAGAAGCAGTTGTAATTCCTTTTCCAAGCCCACTCATTACTCCGCCGGTTACTATTATGTATTTCATATAAATTCAACTACCTCTTGGTTTTACTTAAATATTGGAAGTTTGATCAGCAAATATGCTATCAATGCTGTGAATAAAATGGATGATGTGATTGCCACATAAAAAATCGGGAATTGTGATGTTGGATTAAACGTTATTGGTTCTATGTTAATTGTAACTGCAGCCTGTAAAATAATGTACAAAGCGATCAACAACACGCTCATTCCACCAAGGAATAATATCAATCTTGGAGTTAATGATTCTAAAATGCCGTTTATTAGTTGGTTTGACATCTCAGATAACTGTATATTCCTATTATTTATCTTGTCAGATGGGAAACTATCGTATTTTACACGTGGGTTGTAAAGATCATCTCCGACTTCGACTTCCATTGGTCCATCGTCAGGGTCTGATATGCCGATCTTAAGATTAAAACTTTCTTTTTTAGAACCATACCCAACGGCTACATGGATCTGACCGCTGTTAAAAAGCCTTCCACCAGGGGGAATGCGTATGACCAATGGAACGTATTCCTCGTGCCTTACATAAGGATTGTTGTCCAGAATGGTCACATTGTCTGTGAGTGATTCACTTGTGGAAAGGTGGACATGTGTTGGTGCGGCGTAGTTTATTATCACAATTTCGGAACTTTTTTCGCCACCAGGTGATAATGGAATCTCAACAGTATCATTATCAAATTCAATAGAGTTTACGCCAAGCCTGTTAATGTGCACTTGTTGCAATTTAGATATCCTCGCTAAAGATCATTCTCTCAGGTCTGGTGGGAGCATGTTTGGAATCCCATCTTCGATTGGATAATGCTCATTGCATTTGGAACAGTATATCGTTCCACTAACAATTTCTTCATCGTTCTCTTTAGTGATATTCAGTACAAGATCACCTTTACATATTGGGCATGCCAGAATATTCATTAATTCTTTTTTCAATCTTATTCACCATCCAAAAATACATTGCCTTGTAATATGAACTTTTCCTATTATCAATATAACTATAAGAATAACAAATATTATAAATGCATCAAATATAACAAAAATAAAAAAGATTGGTCCGATAACCGGACCAATTAATGATGTTCACTTTTAGGTTCGTTCTCTTTCCGAACTTTTGCCTCAGTGCATCCTTTAAGACATTTTTTGCAAAGAATTGCTACATCAGGGTCAACACCTTTCCACAAAGATGGAAACTCAACATCCACTGGATATAGTTCGGTTTGTGCACCACAAAGATCACATTTGCCATTCGCGCTGCCTAATGAGGATGTATTTATGTTAACCTCATTAGCACTCTCAAGACACTTGTCACACAAACCTACCCATGTGCCTTTTGGGAATGCAGAAGCAAACCTTGGCATTACAACTTTTACCGGATTAAGGGTCGGAAGAGATACACTACATAGATCACAATCTGCCATATTTTATCAACTCCATTAGACCATTAACACTTTTGCGGCTTCCATTGCCCAGTACACGAATGGTTCTGGCCATATTCCGATTATCAATACTCCTGCAAGTGCAAGAATTATTGCAACTGCATATGGTCTTGGTTCAGAGACTTTACCACCAATTGCCGGTAAGAAGTACATGTACTTTACAATACGGGCATAATAGTACAGTGAAAGCGCACTGTTCAATATCGCTATTACAGCAAGCCATACAAGACCTGATTCAATGGTTGATGAGAACAAGATGAACTTGCTCACGTATCCGGCCGTTGGTGGAATACCAGACAGCGCAAACACAAATACCATCATTGCAAATGCCGTAAGCGGCATTCTCTTGGCAAGTCCCTTGAAGTTGTCAAGATGATCAATATCTTTTGCGTTCTTGTTATCGGATACTACCATATATCCAACCACAGCAACCACGAGGAATGCTCCGGTCTTCATGAATGCATGTGACAGCGTGTAAAGAATACCACCGGCAAGTGCCATTGGTGTCATTACCGCAAAAGCGATTGCAATATACCCGGCCTGTGCAACTGATGAATATGCAAGCATTCTCTTAACACTTGTCTGGGATATTGCTACCACATTTCCAAGTGTCATGGTAATGACTGCAAGTATTGCAAAAGCTGTCTGCCAGTTAGGACTGAGTACTGCAAGAGCAACCATAAAGATCCTGAATGCTGCAACGAATCCCATTTTCTTGGAACCTGCTGCGAGCAGTGCAGAGATCACTGTTGGTGCACCCTGATATGTGTCTGGTGCCCACATGTGGAACGGAACAAGTGCCATCTTGAAACCAAATCCTGCAATCAACATTACAACAGCAATCAAGCCGATCGGGCTTGCTGCAAGAGCACCTGCATTTTCTGCAATACCGGGTATACTTGTTGTACCTGTCATTCCATAGACAAATGAAATACCGAACAACATCAGTGCAGATGAAAGTGAACCGATGATGAAGTATTTTAATGCTGCTTCCATTGATTTCGGATTCTTCTTCTCAAATCCAGCCAGAGCATAGGTGGAAAGACTTGCAAGTTCAAATCCTACAAATAATACTATAAGATCATTTGCAGATGCAACCACCATCATACCGATTGTGGAAAACAATAACAATGTGAAAAACTCATCAGTGTTTTTGTTCCCTTCGGTATATTTGATCGATGCAATGGTCACAAGCAAGGATACTGAAATGAACACGATCTTGAAGAATTGAGACAATGCATCAATAGTGATTGTCCCATAGAACAATGTTTCATTTACAGCAAGACCACCAATGGTCAAACTAAGTGCGGCAAAAAGGCCCATACCCGCAACATAACCAAGTATGTTCTTGTGCTTTGTACCAAAGAATAGTCCTGCAAGCATTATTGCCAATGCAACCAATGTCAATACAAGTTCAGGTGCCAGTAACATATAATTTGTCATTATTTACACCCCCGCCAGAGCCATCAGGCTCACGATCTGTTCGGCGTTCGTAGTCATCATATCCAATACCGGACTTGGGTTTAATCCGAAGTACAGTACAAGCAGTGCCAGAATACCCATTGAAATTGTTTCGTAGTTTGTAATATCATGGAGATGTCCAAGTTTCTCATTCAACACTCCAAACATTGATCTCTGCATTGCCCACAAGTGATAACCTGCTGTCACCACTATTCCAAGCAATGCGAGTAACACATATCCTGGAAGTGTTAGGTACGCGAATGTGAGTACCAGGAATTCTGCTATGAATCCACTTAGGCCCGGAAGTCCAAGTGATGCCATGAAACCGAACAGCATTAGAACTGTAAGTTTTGGCATCTTCTGTGCCAGACCACCAAGGTCGGCAATGATCCTTGTACCTGCAATGTGCTGGATAGAACCACATGACATGAACAGTAGACATGTGATCAAGCCGTGTGAGAATTGCTGGAACATTGCACCGGATACCGATAATGGTACAAGTGCCGCTGCACCAAGTGTGACATATCCCATGTGGCTGATACTTGAATATGCAACCATTTTCTTAAGGTCAGTCTGTGCTAGTGCCAGCATTGCACCGTAGAGGATACTGAGTACTCCAATGAATGCCAAAATTGATATCATCAACTTTGGTGAACCTGTGAATGGCAACATTGGAAGCATTACTCTGAACAATCCGTATCCACCCATCTTAAGCAGAACTGCTGCAAGCAAGACACTGCCTGCTGTCGGTGCTTCAACGTGTGCATCCGGCAACCAGGTATGGAATGGCACTGCTGGCATCTTTACGAGGAATCCGAACAGCAATGCAAGGAATATTGAATCCCTGAGAACAGTGTTTTCAAGGAACTGGAACTGTTCGAGCAGATATGGAATGTCGAAACTCGGGATTCCACTCTGCGCCCATGCTGCGAAATATAATGCAAAAATACCTAGCAACATCACAAGTGATGCAACATGTGTATAGATGAAAAACTTAATTGCGGCATAATCTTTCCTTGGACCTCCCCATATACTTATCAAGAAGTACATTGGGATAAGAGTCAATTCCCAGAATATGTAGAACAGGAAAAAGTCAAGTGATGTAAATACACCCATAACTCCTGCCTCAAGTGCAAGTATCAAAGCAAAGAACTGATTTGGTTGTTTGTCTTCACCCCATGAATAAATGATTGTCGCAGGCACTACTATTGCGGCCAACAACACAAGAGGCAGTGCAATTCCATCAACACCGACTTTATACAAAATTCCAAGGGAAGGCACCCAATCAAACGACTCTACAAACTGCATAGCAGGAGTAGAACTATCAAAGTTCATTATCATGTACAAAGCACCCACAAGAGGTGCAAGTGAAGATACTAATGCAATTATACGTGTCTGTTCTTTTGTTTTAGAAAATAATGTTAGTACTGCTCCAATAAGAGGTACCAATATCATGAGTGATACTATAGGCATAGATATCATTATTGCACCTCCACGATCAATTTAAGCAGTATAATCAGAAGTCCAACTCCCGCTATTACTGCTGTTGCATAACTCTGGACAACACCGGTTTGAACTTTTCGGATGGTTTCTCCAATTGCAATAGTACCATCACTGATACCATCGATAATTCCATCAATGATCTTACGATCAATGAATTCACCAATTAGAGACAATCCATATGTTATCTTAAGTGCGATCAGTTCAATGAATATCTGATGTTGGTAGTATCTGTTGTACAAAAGTTTGTACACCGGATTATTTCTTGAAACGATCGTGCTCATATCTACGACTTTCTTGTAGTATATTAAGTACGAGATCACAAGACCTGCAACACCTACGATGACCGGTAACCACAAGATAAAGAGTGGTTCATGACCGGCACCGTGAACAAGATCATAATTTCCTAACTCTGCCAGATGTTCCATACTGACATGAACAAAGTCATTCTCAAATGTGACTTCAAGGAAATCATTGAATGCCTTTTTGGTAATACCACCAAATAACAATGCAAATACTGCAAGAATACTCAGTGGAATTGTCATGACATTTGGTGATTCGTGACCACCGTAATCAGTACGTGGTTTTCCTGTAAAGGTCATGAACAACAATCGGAATATGTATGTTGATGTCAGCAGTGCTGCAACAATTCCGAATATGTACGGGAGATAATTGCCTGTGTGCTCTGCAAACAGATATGTTGTCTCGATAATTGCATCCTTACTGAAAAATCCACTTGTACCAATTGAGGTACCAGGAATTCCAAATCCGGCAAGTGCGAGTGATGCGATCAACATTGTGATGAAAGTAATTGGCATTATTTTACCGACCCCTCCCATCTGCCTCATATCCTGTGTACCGACCGAGTGAATAACACTACCGGCACATAGGAAAAGAAGTGCTTTGAAGAATGCGTGGTTGATAAGATGGAACATTGAAACACCAACTGCTTCCATTCCAACTACTGCACCCATTCCAAGACCAAGCATCATGTAACCTAACTGGCTGATCGTTGAGAATGCGAGTACTCGCTTGATATCGTTCATCACAATACCCATTGTTGATGCGAACAGTGCCGTGAATCCTCCAACGTAAGCAACCACTATCAGTGCATCCGGTGCGCCCATAAACATCGGGAATGTCCTTGCGACCAGATATACACCGGCAGTAACCATTGTTGCTGCATGGATCAGTGCTGAAACGGTTGTTGGACCTTCCATTGCGTCAGGTAACCACACATGTAGAGGGAACTGACCGGATTTACCAACTGCACCACCGAAGAATAGCAGTGTGATAATAGTCAACTGACTCACTTCGAAACCAAGGATGGTTGTGTGCATTGCTGAAAGTTGCGGAATAAGGTTGAACATCTCACTGAACTGGAGCACATATATGCCTTCAGGAAGATTTCCATTGTATACCTTAAAGATACCTGAAAATAAAACAATGATTCCAGTCAAAAACATGACATCTCCTACACGAGTTGTCAGGAATGCTTTCTTTGCAGCCGCTGCTGCAGAAGGTTTCTGGTACCAGAATCCAATTAACAAGTATGAACATAATCCTACAAGTTCCCAACAGATGAACAACTGCAGGATGTTATCTGAAAGAATAACACCAAGCATTGCCGCAGTGAATAATGCGGTTTCTGCAAAGTATCTTGATTTACCCGGATCATGTGACATGTATCCAAGAGCATAAATGTGGATCAATAGACTCACGAATGTGACCATTGAAAGCATAACTGCTGCTAGTGGATCGATCAATATACCAAGGTTAAGTATTGCGAACCAATGGATCGATTGATGTACCACTTCTTCAGGATTTTGTAACAGGTTGATCGTAATCAATACCGATATGATACATGATATGGCAATTGCTCCTATTGGTATCAATGCACCGCCGGAATACATCTTTTTTCCGAAGAAGAATGTAATTACAAAAGCAAGTGCAGGTAAAAGTGGTATTAAAAATGCTAAATTTTCTATTGCCATTTTTACCACCTCAACAAATTAATATTGTCAACATCGATCATATCTCGCATCCTGTATATGGATAAGAGTATCGCAAATCCAATTACTGCCTCGGCTGCTGCTAATGCAATTGAAAATAACACGAAAACCTGCCCACTCATGTCATCATTGTAACTGGAAAATGCCACAAGGTTGATGTTTGCAGCATTCAACATGAGTTCAACGCTCATGAGAAGCCGGACACCGTTTCGCTGTGTCATAATTCCATACAGTCCAATTGTAAAGACAATCGTTGATAAGATCAAGTAATATGTAAGAGGGATCATTGTTCCACCTCACCTTTTGCTATATAGATGGCACCGATCAATGCACTCAATAGTACTATTGATAATACTTCGAACGGAATTACGAATTGTGTGAAAATAAGCACACCTATCGCTTCAATATTACTTTGATCTGCCACATTTTGAGGCAATTCATCTACTGTGACCCATGTTGTACTGACAACAGCCAATGCAACCACTGCAAAAAACAGTAATGCAACTACTGCATTTATTGATTTATTCAACATCAGAATCACCTTTTAATTCCTGTGTAGTTAGCATAACAGCAAACAGGATCAGTACACCGATACCACCAACGTATACAAGTACTTGTACAATTCCTATGAATTGTGCATTTAACAAAACATATATGCCTGCCACACTAACCAGTGTGGCAACAAGTGAAAGTGCAGCCCGAACAATATCTCTTGCTGTAACTACAAGAATCGAAAATCCAATTGTAAGCATTGATATCAATGCAAATGTAATTAGTTCCACAACACCTACCATTATTTCTCACCTTCCTTTTTCAGTGGCACCTCACGCGCTAACATCGAAGGCGTGAACAATAATTTATGATGATCCCACTTCACAAGTTCCCCCGTGTAAACTTTTGTACTTGACAATGCTTCCTGTGGACACTGGTCAATACATAGTCCACAGAACATACAATGACCAACATCGAGTGATGGGAACCATCTTCCATCCTTCACGATCTTGATCGCATTATTTGGACAAGTGTTTGCGCAAATTCCGCATCCAATGCACTTGCTCTTGTCAAGTTTCTGCAAACCTCTGAATCTATCGGATAGATCACTGGCTACTTCCGGATACAAACGGGTAACACTTGGCGTGTACACGGTTTTTATTGCTCTTATGAAATTTTTAACTACCATATAATCACGCTCCAAAGAACAAACCAAGTGCAACTGCCCATATCAAATTTAATATCGATAACGGGAAAAGCACTTTCCAGCCAAGATCAACAACCTGGTCGATCCTGAAACGAGGCAATGCCCATCTGATCATGATGATTGTCATAACGACCACTACAACTTTTGCAATGAACCAAAATATCGGCGCAAATGCTCCAAGTATGAAAATACCGGTTATGAACTTTGGCAAGTTCCAGCCACCTAAATATAACAATACCATCAGACATGAACCAAGGATCATGTGAATGTATTCTGCAAAAAGTCCAAGACCCCATCGCATTCCGGTGTATTCAGTACCCCATCCTGCAACCAGTTCTTCTTCCGCTTCATTCTGATCAAAAGGAAGTCGTCCCATATCAGCAAGAATTGATATGAAGAATACTGCAAAACCGATTGGTTGTACAAATATAAACCACAATGGGCTTTGTGCCATTGCAATTTCTACAATATTAAGTGACTGCACCATTACTGCAATACCTATTATAGAAATACCAAGTGGCACTTCATAACCGATCATACGTGCAATATTCCTAAAAGCAGCAAGCATCGAATATTTGTTGTTCGAACCATACGCTGCCATAAAAATACCAAGAACTGATAATGCCGACACCGCTTCAAGGTACAGCACACTGATATCGAATTCTGTTGCAGCAATTGGATATGATTTGTCCCCAATAACGATTGCACCAAATGGAATTGCAACGATCATCATGAATGCAGACCCCAATATCACTATAGGAGCCATAACAAATAACAATTTATCTGCCTTTGCAGGAATCAGATCCTCTTTTGTGAACAACTTTATCGCATCTGCAATAAGTTGCAACAATCCGAATCGTCCACCAACACGGTTTGGACCTATCCTTGACTGGATATCCGCTCCAAACTTACGTTCAAGCCAGACCGTGATAACTGCACTAAAGAATATTAAACCGATTAAAGCCAGTCCAAGTGTGCCTCTGACCCATGGATTGAATAAGAACTCTACTATGCTCATCATCTTATATACCTCACCTGTCCGCCTCGCTTGTACATCCATCCATACTTGCTGCAATTGCAGCCACATCTGCAACATAAGTTCCTTTAATGAGTGGCGGTAACGCTTGCATAGTTGGGAAAACAGGTCCTCTGATCTTTACTCGGTACGGTTTATCAGAACCATCTGATATCATATACATACCCATCTCTCCTCTCGGATCTTCGACACGACAGAACACTTCACCAGCAGGCACTCTCATCACAGGAGTTCTGCGACCATATGGTGTGCCTACAGGGAATAAAGGTCCTTGTGGTATTTGATCAAATGCCTGTTCGATGATATATATACTCTCGCGGATTTCGTCCAGACGAACCTTGATCCTTGCAAATATATCACCTTCTTTCTCAGTACAAACCTTGAAATCAAGGTCATTGTAAACCAGATAAGGTTCATTCTTACGAATGTCAAAAGCTACACCTGCAGCCCTTAATGGAGGTCCTGATACACCAAGATCACTTGCAATTTTTGCAGTAAGGACACCTACACCCACTGTACGCTGCAGGTATATTTTGTCGGTGTTGTAAAGATCTTCATGTTCATCGAGTTTTTTATTTATGTCGTTTAAAACCGACATGGCTTTCTCTGCAAATCCTTCAGGCAGATCTTCACGAACTCCTCCGAATCGCAAATAAGAATGGGTTATACGTGAACCTGTCACCATATCGATCAATGAGAGAACTTCCTCTCTTTCTCGGATCATATACAAGAACATGGTAACAAAACCAAGATCCGTAGAAAATTCCCCAATACCTAACAAGTGACTTTGAATACGTGAAAGTTCTTCCATTATCACTCTGATATACTGAGATCTCTGCGGCGGTTCAATTCCCACAAGCTTCTCTACACAGTTACAAAATACCTCGTTATTTGTCAGTGCAGCAAGATAACATATCCTGTCAGTTATTGTGATACCCTGAAGATAGGTCTTGTTTTCAAGTATTTTTTCGATTCCTTTGTGAATGTACCCCATCTCAAGTTCAGCATCAACAACAGTTTCTCCCCTAAGTTTAAGATCTAAAAGATATGGTCCCGGTTGAATTGCATGCTGAGGTCCAAGATGCAGTAGCATTTCTGATGGTGCAATAGTTTGTTCCATTATTATCACCTACACTAAATTTTTAGCAGTCTTGTTCGGGAACCCTTCGTAATCTTTTCGAAGAGGCCACTCACCAAGCATGTCTTCTGGTAGAAGAAGTGGTTTCAGATCCGGATGGTTTGTGTATTTAACACCATACAGTTCGTATGTTTCCCGCTCATACCAATTAGCATTCCAATAGATTGAAACAATTGACTCGATCTGTGGTTCATCCCTATCCAGTTTTGCTTTTAGCGTAAGAACAACCGGATGGCTGTAAGATGCAATATGGTAGACAACTTCGATTTCATTTCTGTCGGGATAATCCACACCACATTCGCATGATAAGTGATCGAATTCAAGAGTCTCAAGTAAGTGCTTGCATACATTGACAATTGCGTCTTTGTCCACGTATGATGATATTCTTATGTTAGATTCAACATTGGGTTCCAAAATTTCATTCGGAAACTTCTCAGTCAATGATTTAATAATATTATTGGCATTCATTGTACACACCTCAATACTCCGAACCCTTGTCTTCTCTTGCCATGATCTTCTTTTGAAGTTCAATGAAACCCTGGATCAATGCCTCAGGTCTGGGTGGGCATCCAGGAATGAACACATCGATCGGGAATATCTCATCAATGTTCTGTACAGTACTATATGACTCATAAAATGGGCCGCCGCTAATAGAACAATCGCCCATGCAGATCACCCATTTTGGAGATGGCATCTGGTCCCACAATCTCTTAAGAGCAGGGAGATATTTTTTAGTCACATAACCACTGATAACGATCACATCAGCTTGCCTTGGAGAAACCCTTGGTATGATACCAAATCGATCCGTATCATAGTGAGAACATCCTGCTGCAATCATTTCCACACCGCAGCACCCCATTGGCTGAGTCAAGAACCAGAGTGAGTTCTTACGACCCCAGTTAATTATATCTTGTAAGGGGGTCTTTTTTAAAAATTCATGTATTGCGCTTGTGGCAGTAAAACTCACATTTTCAATTATTTCACCCATTTAAGAGCCTCCTTCTTCCACAGATACAAATATCCCATAAGTACGACAACAATAAACAAAAACATTTCAACTGTAGCTATTGCCGTGATACCATGATTGATGTATACCATTGCCCATGGGTATAAGAAAAGAACTTCAACATCGAACAGAACAAATGCTATTGCGTATAAATAGTATTCAACATTGAACTGAATCCGTGCTTCACCTATTGGCACAGAACCGCACTCATATGTTGTCAGTTTACGTTCTGCTTTACTTCTTGGGCTCAACTGATGTACAATAAACATCATCACTGGTGGCGTTATTAATGCCACTATAAAGAATATTGCAACTGGGATGTAACTATCAATTACTCCTGTCATTTTGAATCACCTAATGAATATCTTATAATAGCAAAAATAGAGAGTCTGTTTGTATATAACTATTTCCAAATTAAATTGCAAAACTTTCTAGCATAAAACACATGGAGGCGAATCAATTTTGTTTAATTGAAAAATGTAATCAGATATGTAGGCATGATATTTTGCTAAACAAAAAAATCAATTGCAGTCAGTGTTACTCGAAAATAATATTCTGCACAAGAGTTTAAAAAAGTAGAACTTATAATAACATGTCAAAAAAAAGAAAAGTAGGGGCATAAAATATCCCCTATGCACAAATAACATTAAACGGTCTTTGGTGAAAAATACTTCTTTATGGCATTTCCGCAATCGGAACATGAGACCACAAGCCAATCACCGATTTCATCCTTAGAATACTTTTCAAAGATCGATGCTCCACATGTTGGGCATATATAATAGTCCTTGAAGTAATAATGATAGAACTCTGGACATTTTCCCAACCAATTCAAAACCTCCTGCATATGCTCAAAATAACGTTGCTTCGAAGGCGTATCGCTATTCTCAATTGCATCTGCAGTTCGTCGACTGACATCTTTTATATGATTTAGGGATTTTTGAGTGAGTTTTTTGTAGTCGGAGATGTATTTCGTAGTGTTACCCAGATATTTAAAGTATCCACTCATTTCCTTTGGCTCACTGTGCCAGATTGTGCGAACGAAATATTCACCCATAACATCTTCCATGATATCTGCACATGAAGTGCAGATATTATACTTCTCATAGAGTTTGGAATCCTGCTCCTGACCGCAGATAACACATGTTTCCATTTTCACACCTCCATTGAAATGATTATTATTTAGATTTTAGATATCAGATATTAGACCTTTACAGGAATTGTTGCTTCCCGCGTGAACATGATCGGGAATACATTCAGAACTGCCAGCAGATCACCAGATCTGACCTTGCCTGTTTCCTGTCCGATGATGTATGCATATTTTATAATCCGGTCATTCTCGATCAGTGAGTTCCCATATTTAGAACCGACCTTTAACACAGATGCGATTGCATGGTGTGAGAATGCACACGGCGTTGCAAGCATATCGCTTTGGAGATGAATCTCCTTTACATTGATCTTTTTGAATTCGCCTGCCCTGATCTCCACATCCTCATCAGAGACTACCATTTCCCACTTGGCGCGGGTTGCCATTGTGAATTCATAGGGCGAAGCCTCTACTTTTTGAGACTTCAATTCCCCGTTTGTTCGGGAAACAACTTGGACTATTTGTGTAGACATTTAATCACCATTTTAATAAATGTCAACACTATTATTTATAGTTTGCCCTTATCCTTAACGAATAATCATTATAAATATATATGTCTAATTTATAATTCATAATCATAAAGGCACATTTAGGATTCGATCACGAATTCGCAATGATCATCGCCCATGCATGATTTGCATGGCTGTTTTAAGAGTATGTCTGGATTTGCTGCATAGACAAGACCCTTTGAATAGCATTCACACAAAATATTTTTTGGAATCGAATCTTGCATAGTAGTTTTGAAGGGGCATCCAAACACATGCAGCGTTATATTTCCATCTTCTTTAACCAAAATCGATTCAATCCCCATCAACATACATACAGTTTCAAGCGGCATGATACAGGACGAGACATCCTTTGTGTCATCCAATAATCCCAATATCTCCTGCCCCTTTTCAACCCCTACCAAAAAAAACGCTTTTTTGATTACATCTAACCCACCTTCACCAAAAGAATCACGAATAAGCGGCAGGAGTTTGTGCATAATCTCTTCTAAAAGACGTTGCTCCTTAAAATCTATTTTTGAGGACACACCGATAAGCTTCCAATTATTCGCAAACTTTCGGTACTTGTCGCGCTGCACCCATTTTGACGTGTCAACCATTATTCCGAACCTACAATTACAATAATACTAATATCATTTGATAGCCGAATATAGCATGATTAGGATACCTGGAATTTCGATTCCTAATGCGATAACCTTTGACGATTCGACACTAATTTGTTCGATCATAATAATCCCTGCCAGCGTATCAAAATTGCTGCCAAAGATCATAATGAACATACCTATTGCAAGATATAACAGGTTCTTCTGATGTGTCTTATGATATGCTTCGTATACGTAGATAATGAAAGTCCCGCCCAATAGATAGACGATTACTGCAAGAATTGCCTCAAGGTTTGTTACCATACCTATGCTCCGTAATGATTACTTCTTTAGTAGATTGCATGCCTTTTCTTTATGGCATTTAGTTGTTAAGATACTGCTTGAATCTAAAACCCCATCAAGATTGTTAAGCACATGCAGTACATTCTCTTTCAGTGAATGTATATCAAATGTGCGCACCTTTATCATGAGATCATAAGGTTCCAGAAGTTCATTTATCTCAAGAATATCATGTATTAATTTCAATTTGTTAATTATATTGATCCTCTTACTGTGATCGATGTTGATGCCAATATAGGTGGTAATATTAAGACCCACACTCGCAGGATCAATCGTTATCGTAAACTCCTTGATAACACCTGAATCCCGCATCTTCTCAATTCTTTTATGAACTGTAGATGTTGCCAGTCCCAAATTATTTGCAATCTCTGTACTATGCATTCTACTGTCCTGTGACAGATGTTCAAGGATCGCAAAGTCTATCTTATCCATACCAGAATATATTTACACAATAATAAGTGATATATTTATCGTTATTATATCAAATTGATAACAATATCAGTGTTTACATAACAAATTATGCAATAACGATGAAAATTATATGTAAATGCTTAAACTTAAAAATAGATCAATGATCGACAACAACAATCCTTTTGTTTATTGAGGTCTTTAATAGAAAAAAACCATTTAAACTATCGGTGAATCATCAATGAAAATAGGTAAAACTTGTGTTGGATGTGCCCAGTGCGCAACGTTTTGTAAAACTGATGCAATTAAGGTCAAAGGAAAGGCACTTATTATGGATGTCTGCATCGAGTGTGGCATATGTGCGGAGTATTGTCCAATGAAAGCCATCGAGGTATCAATATGAACAATGTGGCAAAACCAAGAGCCATAATCATTGGTGCCGGACTTGGAGGGCTTTTAAGCGCAGCAAAACTTGCCACATCCGGCTACGAAGTAGAAGTGTTCGAGCGGTTGCCAATGATTGGTGGTCGTTTTACCAATATCGAGTATAAGGGATTTGCCCTTTCAACAGGTGCGCTTCACATGCTACCTCATGGACCTACCGGACCTCTGGCACAAATGCTGAAAAGTGTTGGCGCAGATGTGAATATTGTGCGCTCAGATCCGATGGCAGTTATACGCCTGCCTTTAATAGATGGTGATAATGATTATACGAACGGATACAAAGACATTCCTTTTAGAAATTTCTCAGATCCACTCTCTGCAACCAACCGGCTAAAAATTGCTGTTCTAATGCTTACAACAAGAGTATTTCCGCCTAAAAAAGGCTCACTTGAAGAATGTTTCTCCCGTTATGTTAAAGATGAATGGCTGGTTAAACTTGCAGATTCGTTCTGTGGATGGTCTTTGAGTCTAAGAGGTGCAGATACATCTGCAAAAGAAGCGTTCTCGATCTTTTCAAATCTTTACCGTTACAGTGGTTCTGGTGTGCCTATTGGTGGATGCAAAGCAGTTGTTGATGCGCTTGTAGACGTTATTACGTCAAATGGTGGCACAATACATACAGGCAAAGATGTTTCCGAGATACTGATCGAAAATGGAAAAGCAGTCGGCATTCTAGTCGATGGAGCAGAACATTTTAGCGATCTCGTAATTAGCAATATCGGACACGTTGAAACAGATCGGCTGTATAATAATATTGAGCCATCAGAGGAATATCAGCAATATCTTGAACAACTTAAGAAAATAAAGCCATCCGCCGGTGTGAAGATATGTCTGGCGGCCGATGAGCCTTTAATTGGACATGGGGGCGTATTGCTCACGCCCTATGCGAGGCGGGTAAACGGTATCAACGAGGTCACGAACATCGATCCGAACCTTGCACCCCCGGGCAAGCACCTTACAGTTTCCCACCAGTGCGTACAATGGGATAAACTTGATGAACTTGAACAGGAGATCGAACTTGGCTTGCAGGATATTAAAGAGATCTTTGCAGGAAAGAAATATGAGGTCTTGCTGATACAATCTCATTCTGGAGAATGGCCTGTCAACAGATCAGCGTCAGGTCTGGATGTTAATGTTAAAAACTCAACCCCGTTCAAAAATCTGTTCATTGTCGGCGATGGAGCAAAAGGTGAAGGCGGGATAGAGGTAGAAGGCATTGCACTTGGCGTGGCAAATGTGATGGAAAGGATCCTATGAGTTATGTTAATATGCCGAATTTTGTTACATATTGCCGTAATGTGTTTATTCCTGTGACCAATATATGCAGGAACAAATGTGGATATTGCGGGTTCAGACGGGAACCGGATGACAAAGATTCATGCCTGATGCATATTGATGAGATCACACCCATTCTTGAAAATGGAAAAAAGGCAGGGTGTACTGAAGCTCTTTTTACGTTTGGTGAATATGCCGAAGAGGTTGTGGAATATCGGGAATGGCTCAACGAACTTGGATATTCAACAACAGTTGAATATGTATCTGAATTATGCAAGATTGCGATCGAGATCGGTCTGCTCCCACATACTAATGCAGGTATACTTGGTACGTCCCAGTTAAAAATACTGAAACCTTTGAACGCAAGTCTTGGACTTATGCTTGAAACAACTGCAAAACTTGATGCACCAGGCGGCGCGCACAATAACTGTGCCGGAAAAGACCCTGCTGTTCGATTCGATGTCATAAAGGCGGCAGGAAAACTTAAGATACCATTCACAACCGGAATTTTAGTCGGTATCGGGGAGACCGTGTATGACAGGATCGAATCATTGAAGGCAATTTCCAAAATTCATGAAAGATACGGGCACATTCAAGAAGTTATTATCCAGAATTTTATGCCAAAACCCGATACATCTATGAGTAATCACAAACCACCAACAGAACAGGAAATGGTGCAGGCAGTCTCTCTTGCTCGCGATATCCTGCCCGATGATGTTGCAGTTCAGGTCGCTCCAAATCTTATTGACCCTTCTCTTTTGATCCGGTCAGGTGCAACCGATCTGGGCGGCATATCTCCAACTACTATTGATTGGATAAATCCTGAAGCGCAGTGGCCAAGTGTTTCCAAATTGCAAGATATGGTCGGCAATACATATTTACGCGAGAGGTTGCCCATCTATCCACAATATATCAAAAAAGAGTGGTATGGTAGCAGCGTTAAAGGGCTTGTAGAATCTTTAGCCGATGAAGATGGATATCGCAAGACTTAAAGTGTACATGTTGTATTACAGACCACATTCAAATACCATATTAATGATGGATATAATGGACCTGATCTGAATGGTGATTTTAAATTCAAATTCAAATATCCCGGATGATGTCATTCAACGCTCGTTTGATGGTGAATGTACAAAAGAAGATGCTTTGCTGCTTCTTGATGTACAGCCACTTGAACTTTTTTCATTCGCTAATGAGTTGCGAGAAAAATCTGTCGGGAACACAGTAACGTATATAGTTAACAGGAACATCAATTTCACAAATATGTGTGTGGGAACCTGCGGGTTCTGTGCATTCAAGGATAATGGTCATGGCAGATATCGCCTGAGTCTTGATGAGATTATGGAAAAGGTCAGAGGTGCCGCAAAAACCGGTTCAACGGAAGTGTGCATTCAGGGAGGACTGCTGCCAAATGTGGGTCTTGATTTCTACAAAGGAATTCTTGAATCGGTAAAGTCCGAATTTCCGGACATGCACATACATGCATTCTCACCAATGGAAGTATATCACGCAGCGCGTTTGAGTGATATGTCGGTCAAGGATGCGCTTGTTGAACTCAAGAGAAGCGGGCTTGATACAATGCCGGGCACTGCTGCTGAGATACTCTCTGACCGTGTGCGGGATATAATCTGTCCGGGTAAACTAAAAACAGCAGAATGGGTGGATGTTGTTACGCTGGCTCACAAGACCGGAATACCTACAACTGCAACGATCATGTACGGGCATGTTGAAACTATTGAAGAACGGATCGACCACATAATCACGGTACGGAATATCCAGAAACAGACAGGCGGTTTTACGGAATTTGTGCCATTGCCGTTCATGCCTTATAATAACAAGATCGGTGAAGAGGTATTGAGATCGGGCAAGTTCAGCACGACCGGACTTGAAGATCTTAAACTGCATGCAATTGCACGCATACTTCTGAACACTCATGTCGATAATATTCAGGCAAGTTGGGTGAAACTCGGAAAAAAACTTGCCCAATTTGCGCTTAGTTGTGGTGCCAACGACCTTGGAGGCACCCTCATGGAAGAGAAGATATCAAGATCTGCAGGCGCAAGTCATGGTGAATATATGTCCCCGCAAGAGTTTGAATGGTTGATCCGGGGTGCTGGAAGGGATCCAAAACAGCGAACTACTTTATATCGGGATGTGTGATATGAGGGCAGTTATACCATATAAAAAAGAAAATGCAAAGTCCAGACTTTCTCCTGTTTTGACACTCGGCGAGCGCGAAGAGTTTGTTGAACTCATGCTAAAAGATGTTATCAATACCCTTTCCAGATCCGGTGTTGATAAAATTGATATCCTCACAACATCAATTAATGGCGTAGCTGATGACATTGAAACGAATGTTATTGTTAGCGAACTCGGATTGAATGAAGTACTCAATGAATACCTCTCGAAGATCAGCGAGCCTGTCATGATCATAATGGCAGACCTGCCGCTTGTCACTACACGACATATCCGGGAGATCATAGCATCAGATAAAGATGTTGTAATCGTGCCTGGCAAAGGCGGCGGCACGAATATCCTGTACATAAAGGAACCGGCACAATTCCATGTCAAGTATTATGGTTCAAGTTTCAGAACCCATTGTGATATTGCAAAAGATATATCGCAATCCATTTATGTGTATGATTCATTTTTAGCAAGTACTGATATTGATGAACCACAAGATATTGTTGAACTCTTATTGCATGGACATGGGATGTCAAAGGATTATGCCGAGCAAAAATTTGGTGTTGAAATTAACGAGGGGAGAATTAAACTTTCACATGCGGACTAATTAATTTTCGTATGTATTAGAATAGTTTAAATAATATTGTACATGATTAATCACTACATGAATAATGACCGATCAAATGACTACTACTATTGAAAAATTAGATGGTGTGGTGAACAACCTCACAAAAACAAAAGATATAACAGCAGTTGCAGTAGTGTCAAGAGACGGTTTACTAATGGTATCTAATGTCAAATCTGACCGTGCACAGACATTTGCAGCGATGGCTGCAACTATGTTCATGGCTGCTGAAACCGCAACCACGGAAATCGGGGGTTGGATACCAGAAAGGGTTGTTGTAGAATCGGATGACTGTAAACTGGTAACAGTTATATCTAATTCAAAATCATTGTTGGTTGCACTGACTGGAGCAAATATAAATTTGGGTATCGTATTACACGATATGAAAGTTGCTGCCGATGAGGTCAAAGATATTCTGTCATAACAATTGCATGCAATAAATATCTATAATTTATTGAATTATAGTATTTGTATAGATGTA
>JAUSPM010000128.1 GCA_030655675.1 Methanosarcinaceae archaeon
GAAAAGCAACTTGCAGAAAAACAGAGTGCTTCCACACTACTCAAAGAAGAGGTTGACGAAGAGGACATTGCAGAGGTCGTGAGCGAGTGGACGAACATCCCTGTCAACAGGTTGATGGAAGGCGAACGCGAGAAACTGTTACACCTCGAAGATAACCTGCACAAACGCATCATCGGACAGAACGAAGCAGTAAAAGCAGTATCCGATGCAGTGATCCGCGCCTATGCCGGTATCAAGGACCCTCAAAGGCCGATCGGGAGTTTTATATTCCTTGGTCCGACCGGTGTTGGAAAGACCGAACTTGTCAAAGCGCTTGCTGCGGAACTGTTCGATGATGAGAACAATATGGTGCGGCTCGACATGTCGGAATATATGGAAAAGCACACGGTATCCCGTATGATCGGCGCTCCCCCTGGGTATATCGGTCATGATGAAGGCGGGCAGCTCACAGAGGCGATCCGCCGCAAACCCTATGCAGTGATACTGTTCGACGAGATCGAAAAAGCGCATCCTGATGTGTTCAATATCATGCTCCAGATACTTGAGGACGGGCGTTTGACCGATTCCCATGGCAGGACGGTAAACTTCAAGAACACTCTTGTGATAATGACATCGAACATCTGCGTGGACTATGCCAGTGCAAGTCTTGAGAAAGGTGAAGATTACACCAAAATGCAGGAACTTGCACTCAATGAACTTGCCAGGCATTTCAGACCTGAATTCTTAAACCGCATAGATGAACTTGCCATATTCCACACACTTAAAAAGGAGGAACTTGTCAAGATCGTGGACATTAAGGTTGCAAATCTGGTGAAGCGCCTGAAAGAGAAAAGGATCACACTTACGATCACAGATGCCGCCAAAAAGCATCTCGGTGATGCCGGCTTTAGTGAAAAATACGGAGCACGCCCACTGCGCCGCGTTATCCAGAATGAGGTTGAGACAAGGGTCGGGAAACTGATCGTTTCTGGGGAGGTCATAGAAGGTGCAAATCTTGTTGTGGATGTGGATGATCGTGGGATTTTGGTGAGGGTTGAAGAGTGAGATGGGGATAATCACCCCCTCACATTACAACATCTGCGGTTAATAAAATAAATCAACCGCAGATGCACGCAAATGAACGCAGATACGCTCCGCGTTACCTTTTTAAATTTATGGTACTGTTTTTAGGTTACTTTTAAAATATCGGGTTTCGTATGCAGGGTTTCTGTAGAGAGGATGGGTTATGCCGAAAGCATGGTATTCAATGTAAAGTCAATACAAATCTTTAAAATCAATAAAATTGTATTTAGTCTTATGGGTGCTATTGCGAATCTGGATCAATTGAAATTTGAAGTGAAAAGGGAGTTGCGTCAGGAGATCCTAACGGAAGTTCTCGATATTGTCAGGGATGAGTTCTATCCAGCCGAAGAAAAAATCCGTCCTGATTTTATAAAAGCAGTTGAAGAAGCCGAGCGCAGGGTGGCTGAGGGAAATGTTTCAACATATTCTGTGGATGAGTTTAAGAAAAAGTTTCTGTAACCATGTCTTACACAATCCAGCTTGATGCCAGTATGGAGACAACTCTCCAAAAGCTCAAAAAGAAAGATAGTTCTCTCTACCAGAGAGTGGTTCACAAAATAATAGAGGTCAGTGAAAATCCAGAAATGGGCAAACCACTCCGAAACGTGTTAAAGGGTAGATGGAGAGTCCATGTCGGTTCGTTTGTGCTTGTTTATACAATTAGTCAGGAAAATAAAATGGTAATTTTTCTCGCATTTGAACATCACGATAAGATATATCGATAATCTGATCACTATGGGAACGATTACAATAAATGTGAACGACGATGTTGAAAAAAGGTCCAGAGAAATCACAAACAATGAGTTGAAATTGCTGGACACAGGCTTCAGCATGGGTCGAATTTCAGTCATACGAGAAGAAGTGCATGAGCGATGATTTTTTTCAATTATCCTTTAATCGTATATTTCGAGTGAAATGTTTTTAAAAGAAGCAAACTCAAATTACAACACCGATATTTGAAGTGAATTTGTTTAATGAATGTATGGAAGCTGAGAAATCATCAAAAATACCTAATGCTTTGGCATTTACAATATACAATTCCACTGCTTCTTTGAGATTTTCAAGAGCTTCTTGCGGCGTATCGCCTGCACTGGCAACTTCAAGTTCAGGACATTTTGAAACATAAACATCATCTTCCTGCCAGATCACTGCTGTTACATTGAATTCACCCATAATTATCACTTTTTAGATGTAATGCGATTTGAATTGATAAATTTTTGGTGGTTTTTTGAGGGAAACGGCGCATTATAGCCATATAACTTCACGGCGGCGCAGTGTTTCTTTTGCAAGTGTTTTTCAAGACGCAGATTTACACGGATACACTCACTTCCGCACGGTCTACGAACAGACCCCTGTCAGCAATACAGAAAGCGTAGAGGATTGAATATATCAGTAACTCTGCGCCCTCAGCGTACTCTGCGGTGAAATTTTGTTTAATATTCATTGAATAACTGAATTTTGAAACAATACCAGAATAGTAACTTATATCTTCAATAAAAGAATATATTTTTGCAAGGAGAGGGAACCTTGTGCGACAATTCATAGGCATTAGTTGATTAGTTGAAGAAATTATAACATACATTGTTTGATACATGCGTATCTATATAGAATACATATAAAACTATATAGTAATTATAAATATATATAATATTTACATAATCTATATATCGCTTTCTTACAATTAGTTCCACGGACAAATACCACAAAAGGTGGAATAATTAATGATCAAAATATCAAGAAAAATAATAAGCAGTGTAGCGATCTACGCTGTAATATTGCTCATAATAGGGCTTTCATTCATTGGAATTGGCTGCATAGACAAAAATGCCCCGGTCACTGAAAGTATCCTCATAAAAGGATCGGACACAGTCCTGCCTCTGGCACAGGCAGAGGCTGAAACATTTATGATCGAAAATATCGATAGAAGCATTACCGTGATCGGGGGCGGATCGGGTGTGGGAATTGCAGCCCTCATTGACGGCAATGTAGACATTGCTATGGCTTCAAGAAGTATGAAAGGATCAGAGATCGAGAATGCCAAAGATAACGGCATCGATCCAATTGAACACACCATCAGCTGGGACGGGATCGCAGTCGTGGTAAACCCGAATAATCCGATCTCTGCTCTTTCGCTTTCGCAAATACAGGGCATCTACAACGGCACGATCTCAAACTGGAAAGACGTTGGTGGCGAAGACCTTAAGATAACGGTGATCTCGCGAGACAGCAGTTCGGGAACATACGAATACTTCAAAGAAAATGTGCTCATGAACGAACAATACAGGCCCGACTCACTGATACAATCCGCAACAGGTGCAATTGTGATGGAAATATCCCAGAATAAGAACGCTATCGGATACATCGGAATAGCATACATGGATGAGAGTGTCAAAAGCATTGATCTCAAAACAGACAGTGGTTCCGCATCACCAACTGTAGAAAATGTGAAAAACAAAACATACCCACTGGCACGACCACTATACTTCTATACGGATGGAGAACCAACAGGCCCTGCAAAAGAGTTCATTGATTTTGTCATGAGCCCGACAGGACAGGAAATTGTGTTGGAAATCGGATACATTCCGGTAGCATAAGATAAGACATGGTGGCTCAGAATGTTAAAAAGTACCGCATCTAAGGAATTTGCGATAGAATCCCTTCTGTTTGCCGCAAGCGCAGTCGCAGTCGTAGTCCTGATCCTCATATCCTTATTTCTGTTCGGAGAGGGTGCGGCACTCTTCAAAGATATTCCATTTTTGGATTTCCTTACAGGAAAGAACTGGTACCCTACATCAGTGCCCCCCATATTCGGACTTTTGCCCCTGTTATTGGGCACACTCCTCGTAACCGCAGGTGCAATTGTTATCGCAGTGCCGCTTGGAATTGCATCTGCCATTTTCATCTCAGAGATAGCACCCCCACAAGTTGCAGAAATACTCAAGCCCATTGTAGAGATCCTTGCAGGCGTGCCATCCGTGGTATATGGTTTCTTTGGACTTGTAATACTAATCCCGCGCCTTCAACAATTGCTCGACCTGCCCACAGGGCAGACCGCGCTGGCAGGTTCCATCATGCTCGGAATAATGGCACTTCCAACGATCATATCAATATCGGAGGACGCAATAAGTTCCGTGCCTGATTTCCTGAAGGAAGGCTCACTCGCACTTGGTGCAACCAGGTGGCAGACAATTCACAGGGTTACCGTGCCTGCAGCACTCTCCGGCATATCGGCAGCAGTAATGCTGGGTATGGGACGCGCTATCGGGGAGACTATGACAGTAATGATGGTTACAGGCAATGCAGCAGTTATCCCGGGATTCCCGGGTGGGATCTTTGCACCTGTGAAGACCATGACTGCCACTATCGCACTTGAGATGGGAGAGGTGCCGCAGGGAAGTGAACATTACCATGCCCTCTTTGCTATCGGTGCCGTGCTTTTTGTGATCACCCTGTTGATAAACCTGATAGCAGAAGCCGTTAAAAGAAAGTACAGATTCAAGGTGGGGTCCTGATGTTCAGCCCGAAGGTAAGTGAAAAGATCGCATTTGCATGCCTCACGATCGCGATAGCCATTGTAGTGGCG
>JAUSPM010000139.1 GCA_030655675.1 Methanosarcinaceae archaeon
ACTCAATCTAATTCCACTTTGTGCATTTGATGATATGATATTATTATTGATGTCATTGCTATTACCAGAAATAATAGTCACACCGTTTCCATCAACACCACTATTGGATGACATCTCATTATTCGAGATATTGTTGCTCGAAGAACCTGAAATCGTAATGCCACCATTATTATTATTTGTAATATCATTATTTGAGATATGGTTATTGCTGCTGCTACCTAATGACAATCCGGCCTGATTTTTATTTTTCAAAGAATTATTTGTTATATTATTATAATTAGAACTGCTAAGTGCTATTCCATTATAATTAGTGTAAGTTATTAAAGTGTTATCTATTAAGTCATTATAACTTGAAGATGAAAGTGAAATTCCATCCTTGAGAGAACCAGTTTCTTTTACAGTGTTATTTGTTAAATTATTATAATTAGAACTAGTTAGGTAAATCCCGAATGCTTCAGTACCAGCACTAGACACTATGTTATGTGTTATATTACTGTAAAGAGAACTTGACAGCCCTATAGCAGTTACATCGCTTAGGATTACGGTGTTATAGGTAATATTAGCACGGCTGTTTAAACTCAAGTCAATACCATAATAGTTGCTGCTGGAGAAAATATTATTATCGATAGTGACATTTACACTTGAACTAAGCAAGCGAATTCCATCACCGTTTGCAACAAACGTGTTGTCTTTGACTAAAACATTGGAGCAACCATATAGCGTAATGTGCCCAACATTTCCCCCTACAATTGAAACACCATCAATATTATACTTATAATATACCACTTCACCGTTTACTAGATTGCTGGTATCAATGTCATTGTCATAAGTTCCTGTAACATATAAACCGCGTAAATTGCCATTTATATGATTATCACGCAACAAATTACTATTTGATGATGCAATATTGATGCCCACGGGTCCATTATACGTAATAGTATTATTGCGAAAAATATTACTGTTTGATGATGCAATGTTGATCTCTGCGTATGTAATCGTTCCGCCGTTATTTGTGAGGGTGTTATTATTTATTGTATTACTGTTTGATGATGTGATTTTGATACCTTCCCACCCATTACTTGTGATGGTGTTATTAGTGATATTTACATTTCCTGAAGTGGATGTTAATGAAATTCCTTCGTAGTAATTATTCTGAATAATGCTGTCAGTAATATTTATATTAGGGGTAGCAATTTGTAATTTATATCCATACTCAATTGTACTGTCGTTTACATAGCCATAGCTTCCAGAGTTATAATACAAATAATAATGATGATTTGCATATGCATGTGAAATTGTCGAACCGTTAGCCACATTCATGGTACTACCAGAATTAACATTGATGGAATATCCATTGTACATTTTTATCGTTGAGTCATTAAGCCCCAATACACCATTAACATTAATATTATAATTTTCCATAGTAATAATTGAATTACTACGCACATTCATTTCAGTACCAGCTCCAATAGTTATTTGTCTCACAGATGATATTGTTGTACCACTCAAATTTAATACAGCACCGCTTTCAAGAGTTATAGAATACATAGATGTTATTGTTGCAGCACTCAAATCCAATACAGCACCATTCCTAATAACAATATTAGTTGTAATAATAGTACTAACGTTATTACTGAGTATAGTGCTCCAATAGTTACCCTCAGCAACAGAATCAATGACATCAATCCCGCTACCTGCATCATATGTTGCAGCCCCTGCAACCCCGCAAAACATTGAAAATAGTAAAATAAAAAATGCACCGACAACAAGTATAGACACTGCTCGGGCATGATGTCCGACATGTGTGTTTTTAATGACGACGGTTGAATTCATAATTAATATGTAACTATGTGTCAGTATTTGTTTATCTCGTAACAATGATAATTGTCTTAATGGGTTCTATTTATTGATTACATCAATTTTAATGATTATATGTGCATCCTTCTGATTTAGCATTGACCATTATACTATGATTGATATCTACAAAAACATCTGTTTTTCTTCAATATTAACAATACGAATAAATTAGCGATTGATTCATAAATTCTGCCATTTGGGTATAATTTATTAGTCTGTATTTAAAGTCTATTGCTAATGTATTTGAATAATATATTACACACCAAAATAACATATTTTAATGTATATTTAACTTTCCGAATGTTCCTAATCAAATTGAAATTATACAAATGTAATTAGTATCATTTGTATTGAAAACATTTTCATTTTGTAACTGTTGTTTCTAAAGAGTACCTTTTTGTGAAATGTGTATCTGATGATACGGATTCCCATTTAGCCGGATTATAATCAAATAATGTTCCAACAATTAAATATGTTTGATAAACGCCAACCGGGGTTTCCTTTGCATCAATTAAGGAAATAATTTCATACGATCTGATCTCTCCCGGGCTTAACATTTCCCCAAATCCTTCACCTCTCACATATTGCGGCCTGTAAGGAAGATCAAATGGATCATAAGGTGGATAAACACCAATTCTTAATATAGCATCTCCTGTATTTTCTATTGTTATTGTTCTAATGTCTGAAGGTGGAAAAACCGATTTTGAAATTGTAAATTTAATCGTTGATGGATCAACTTCAAAATCCAATTTTCTTTGTGGTAAAAAAGTACTTAAATTAACAACACCCTCATCAGTTATATCAAAATTTTCATCTAATGAAAAATAAACTTCAATTTCTTTTTGATCTTCAATTGAATCCAGATTTACAGTGTAAAGATCGTTTTTATTTCCTTTATTAATACTCATTGTAACTTGATTATCGAGGTCATAAACTTGATTATCATAGAATTGATGTAATTCAAAACCCTTTAATTTATCATAAACTTTGTAAAATACAAGTCCTTCGTGGTATGATTCAACATTTAACGCAAATTCATCATGAATGGAATCAGAAGGAATTAATGGATTCATATTTGGATCGGTATGAAAATGTGCAATAAATTCGAGATTCCATCCAGTATTTATCTTAAAATCTTCACTACTTAGAATATCTTTATTTATTTCCCCATTTTCCCCCAAACATCCGGAAAATGCTATTATTGAAAATAACAAAATGAGTAATAATATTTTTTTCACATTCATTTCCTCATATATATCTATTAAATTTGCCGAATAAAATTAATCTAATTTTAGATCTGCTTTGTCTGTCAACTTACTATTATCCCTTGCGTTTTTAAGTTCTTCTGCCATTTCACAGATCAATCCGAATTCCAGTCCATTGGTCATCGGTTAAGGAGTTAGATTGAATCAATGCATATCGTTTTTTGAAATATAACACAGATGACACGGATTTACCGGATACCCACAGATATTCATCTCATCCGTGCCAATCCGTGTTATCTGTGGAATCCGTGTTCAAAACCTATTTTTTCACTTAACCGATGACATATGAATTCCAGTCACTGTTATACCCCACCGATGCAATTAAAATCGCATTCTCTTGAATATGTGAATATCAACTTCGCCCCCGTATTCGTCTGCCATCAAGGCACCCAACCCAAAATTAAGTGTTCTCTGCCTTGCAGTTTCAGTACGCTCAAAGTGTGCTATCGGTTTGTAAATAGTGTTTCCTGCAAGGACATTACTGTAAAAATTCGATTCAACAGGATATGTTTCCGGTGATTCGAGATATCGTTCATACTCCCAACTTGAGAGGATTATATAATCGAAATTTAAATATTCCATATACCCCACATCTACCGGAAGTATAGATATGCGCATAAATTCATCAGGAATATAAACAAAAAGTGTTGTCCCTATAGACAGATTTAATTCCGGCTCTATATTTGATAACATCCAATCGGCTGCATAGTATCGATTGTCATTTTGACTGCTCACGATCCCTGATGCCGCATAGGTGAATATGAGTAGGATAAATACACTACCAACTATTGTTTTTAAATGAATTGATGGGATTTTCGCAAGCATCTTTTCAAAACCAAAACCTGCAACCACCATTGCTGCAGGAGTGAGTATCATCATCTGATTTCCCATTTTTACACTTATAAGGAAACAAAATAAGATCGATGAAAGTGATATCCAGCCAACGAGCATGTACCACATATAACTCTTACATGGCTCGATCTCTTTTTTCAACTGCGATGGGATCATTATCAGACCCGCCAATAAAAGAACTAATGTTAGACCATAACCACCTTTACCCCAGATATTGGTCGCATCCCACAGACCGGTAATCGTCTGGACATGTACGAACCATGTAAAATGGTCAAAACCAGGATGACCTGTTGTGTAGTGACCAAGTTCACCAACAGCACCTGCCAAAAATTCCCTGAATGCCAGAACCGAATAGGGAGTACCTACCACAAAAGCTATGCAATATACACCAAATGATTTTGCCAATATCTCGAACTTTGCACTAATTGCCGGTTCTTTGTCATAAAAGATATATAATGTCATTAAAAAAGGCAGCATAATGCCGGCCGGATATTTTGTGGATACCGCAAAGCCTGCTGCTGCCATTGTAAGAAAAAAATCGTTTGGATTTTTGGATTTTAAGTATCGAATGAATAAGTACATTGCAAGTGTAATAAAGAGGACCATCATTGGATCTTCCTTGGCTATAGATGAAAACCACATGTAATACGGATTAAGCGCCATTAAAAGTGCAGAATACAATCCAATGTTTGTATTTCCCACCTCTTTTCCAATCAGATAAACCAAAAACACGACACAAACCGTAAATACAGACGCCATCACACGTGCGATCCAGATATATTGTGTGAAAGAATCAATCACCACGAACTTTGATATTATAGAAAATACCAAATACATGGAATTGTAGAACAAACTTGATTCATCAAAAAAATGTGGATTCAAATCCCCTGTCTGTATCATATTATATGGAATAGACACAAGACGCGATTCCACAATATGAAAAGCACTAAGTCCGTTAAACCCCATGTTATCTGTGACAAGACCCCATCCAAGTTTATACGATTGAAGCAACAATGATAATAACAATATAGCTGCTAATAAAATATGATGTACTTTGACATCATCTTGTTTTGGTATCCTTATCTGCATAAATATTTAAGTATGGGTGATGGGATATAAATATTGTTCAAACATGTGGATCTGAGATAATATGAAAAATAAAAACGATTATGTTCATACTGTAATTACCAAAGTATTCGCAATCCTCATATTAATTATTTGTACAAACATGCTAATCGGCTCTGCAACCGCAACTTCGGATGCCGCCATACAGATAACCGATGTCGCGGGGTATGAGAAAGCACCCAGTTTCAGCCCTGATGGGAAATATATCGCCTTTGAATCGACTGAAAGTGGTAATACAGATATCTGGATCATTGATACCACAACTTTGGAAAAGACACAGGTGACATTCGATCCTTCAGAAGATACATATCCAAAAGGATGGAGCCCTGATAGCAGGAGGATCACATTCACATCAAAACGCTCTGGCAACATGGACATCTGGATAATCGATGTTGATGGTACAAACCCAATACAAGTGACCACATATCCCGGATATGATTTTTATTCATCATTCAGTCCGGATGGTACTAAAATAGCATTTACTTCCACCAGATCCGGAAATTCCGAGATATGGTATATTGATGAAAACGGCGCACATCAAGTTACAAACGACCCGAATCAAGACAACATGATACCATCCTGGGCACCAAATAGCAGAAGTATATTGTTCCGTTCCACACGTTCAGGCAATGGTGACGTATGGATGATCGATTATGACGGTACAAACCTGACACAAATTACCACACATCCGGGCGAGGATTGGGGAGCATCATTTAGTAATGACGGCAAACATATTACCTTTGATTCCGAACGCACCGGCAACATGGAGATATGGATCATGGATGCAGACGGCAGTAATCTTGCACAATTGACCTATTCAGGAGGAATCGATATGTGCAATATATGGAGTCCAGATAACAAAACAATCGCTTTTTGGTCAGACAGGAATGGCAATGGGGACATATTCATACTCGACACAACCGCGAAGATAAAGGAAAATAGATTACAGGCGGGTTTACTGCTTGTTATCATTATCGGATTTTTGGGCTACCTCGGTACACAATCAAAGCGAAAAGGCCGATAATAGTTATGCTGAGCACAGAAAATTAATAAAAATATGGAATATATTTATCTGATGAAATGTCAGTACATATTTCAAATACCTAAAACTTCATGTAACAACCCCGCCGCAGGCGGCATGTTCCATACCTACCATCCGTTCGCATTCGCAAAATATACTAAACCGAGTCCGCTTTTTGTAACTTCAAGTGTATTTGTATAGCTGGTGCAACGTCTTGGTGCAGAGTGTTTAATGAGTCCATGATAAAAACGATGCTACAATCCGCGCATGCGCGGCGTTACCCTATATACACATCCAATTTTCAATTGCTTCTAGCGCATTCCACAATTTTCGTGTAGTATATGTTTTATAAGCATATAGTTCGAGTAAATCCG
>JAUSPM010000124.1 GCA_030655675.1 Methanosarcinaceae archaeon
TGTGCAAGAAAATTCTCCCTTCGGTCGAATTAACTCGCACTATATGTTTATAAAACATATACTACAAGAAAATCTTCGCTAACGCTCAGATTTACTCGCACCATATATTTAGAAAATATATACTACAAGATAATTAATTCACAATTAATAAGGTGTAAATTATGAAGATACCAAAGAGATTCAGGACACACTGTCCTTCATGCAAAAAGCACACAGTGCACATTGCAGAAAGAGTAAAAAAAGGAAAAGCGTCGTCTATGACACGTATTGTAAGACAGAAGAAACGCCAGACTGGTATTGGAAACAGTGGTAAGTTCTCAAAGGTGCCTGGTGGCGACAAGCCAACAAAGCGAGTGTCACTGAAATACCGCTGCACCGAATGTAACAAATCACACCAGAGACCATGCTTCAGGGCAAAGAAATTCGATTTTAAGGAGTGATATTGGTGGCTATACCAAAAAGCAGATTTTTACGTGTAAAATGCAATGATTGTGAGAATGAACAGGTTATTTTTGGAAGCGCGAGCCGTAAGGTCACATGTACAGTATGTGGCAGGACCCTTGCAGAATCAACCGGTGGCAAATCCACGATCACAACGCATATTCTTGAAGTACTTGAGTAAACCTTTGTGTACAAAGTGATGCGTGATGGAAAATAACGAAGTTTGGCCGGAAACAGGCGATTTTGTAGTCTGTACTGTCATCAATGTAACTGATTTTGGTGCTTACACCAAACTTGAGGAATTTGGTGACAAAGAAGGTTTTATCCATATATCCGAAGTCAAAGCCGGATGGGTAAAATACGTAAGAGACCATGTCCGTGAAGGACAAAAGATCGTATGTAAGGTACTGAATGTTGATTCGTCACGTCGTCATATTGACCTTTCTTTAAAGGATGTCAACGATCACCAAAAGCGCGCAAAGATACAGGATTGGAAGAACGAACAAAAAGGTGCAAAATGGTTGCAGTTCGTTGCTGAGGAAACAGAGACCGACAATAAGGTCATGCAGACTGTCTATGACACGATCAATGATAAATTCGGAAGTATATATCTTGCGTTCGAAGATGCTGCAATTAACGGTATTGACTCTTTTGCAGATACCGGCATCAGCGAGAAAGTGATTCAAAGTATTTTAAAAGTTGCTCAGATAAACATAAAACTTCCATTTGTTAATATTGCAGGTTATGTTGACCTTACATCTGATAAACCAAATGGCATTGACATTATTAAGAAAGCACTTAAAGCTGCAGGCAAAGTGAAAAAGGATGAGGTCAAGGTCGATATAAGTTATGTTGGTGCGCCAAGATATCGAATAAAGGTTATTGCACCTGATTACAAAACAGCTGAAGGTATTTTGAAGAAAGCAGCAACGGCTGCAATCGATGCAATTGTAAAAGATGACGGAAAAGGCATATTCTACAGGCATATTGAATCTGTTAAGGCGTGATGGTTTTTTGGGAATTAAAATTCGTAGATGTGTGCAGTGTAAGCGATACACAATGGACGATATCTGTCCAAAATGCAGCGGCATAACTATAAGTCCACAGCCGGCTCGTTTTTCCCCACTTGATCCTTATGGAAAATATCGCCGAATGGCTAAAAAAGAGGATGCAACATGAAGGAAAATAAGATTGTCCGATTGAAAGATGATATTAAACTAAACAATCCTATATTGTTAGTTGGACTTCCCGGAGTAGGTCACGTTGGGAAACTTGTTGCAGAGCATCTGATCGAGGAATTGAATGCTGAAAAGATCATTGAGATATATTCACCTCATTTTCCGCCACAGGTCTTGGTCAATGATGACAGTACCATAAAACTTGTGAATAATGAAATATTTTCCTGCAAAGCGAATGATAAGGATATTCTTATTTTAACCGGTGACCACCAGAGTTCAAGCACTGAAGGTCACTATGAACTTGGTGATCTGTATCTTGATCTTGCTGAAGAGTTTGGCGTTTCAAGGATATATACACTTGGAGGTTTCCCAACAGGTCAATTGACTCACACCGATGGAGTTATTGGTGCAGTTAATAATCATGATTTGATCGAGGAAATGGAACAATACGGTATCGAGTTCAAGGAGGGTGAACCCGGTGGTGGAATTGTCGGAGCATCAGGGTTGCTGCTGGGACTGAGTAAATTCAGGAAACTGGATGCGTTGTGTGTTATGGGATTCACATCAGGTTATTTGGTTGATCCAAAAAGTGCCCAGTTCTTGCTTGGTATATTAAGCAAGATACTTGGTGTTGATATAGATGTAACTCCTCTCGAGGAGCGGGCAAAAGAGATGGAAAAGATTGCGGCACAACTTGCTGAAATGGAACAACAACAGCGACAAGGGCAGCAACAGTTTTTGCCTAATACTTCTAGTGACGAGGACCTGCGATATATCGGATAAGGAAGGGCAGGGATCGCATGCAAATCAATGCAGACCTGCATGTCCATTCTAAGTATTCTATGGCTTCATCTCCAAAGATGGAGTTACCAACTATTGCAGTTGAGGCTGCAAAGAAGGGAATTGATCTTGTAGGGACAAGCGATTGCATTCATCCTAAATGGCTTCTGGAAATTAAGCAGGCGGCTGTTGATGATGAAACAATTCGAATAAATGATACTGATTTTGTACTTACAACCGAGATCGAAGATAAGAACAGGGTTCATCACCTGTTGATCTTGCCTTCGATATCAAAGGCTGAGGAACTTGCTGAGTTCATGGGGAAGTATGGCAATCTGGCAGCAGATGGTCGTCCAACCATTAAACTTGATGGAGTTGAGATCGCAGAGGCTGCGAAAGATATTGGTGCGCTGGTGGGTCCCTGTCATGCATTCACACCATGGACTGCACTGTATGCGGCACATGATTCCCTGAAGGATTGTTATGGCGACATGACGGATTATATTTCTTTTGTTGAACTAGGGCTCAGCGCGGATAGCGATTATGCAGACCGTATTAAAGAATTGCAAAGATTGACGTTCCTTACGAATTCCGATGCACATTCACCCTGGCCTGATAAACTTGCACGTGAGTTCACACGGTTTGAAGTGCCGGAAGTTACTTTTGATGGACTGAAAAAGTCGATCCTCCGTGAGGGTGGTTATAAGTCCACGCTCAATGTGGGTTTTTATCCGCAGGAAGGAAAGTACAACAATTCAGCATGTATCAAGTGTTTTACAAATTATACACTCGACGAATGCCTGTCAAACAACTGGCGATGTTCCTGCGGTGGTCGTATCAAGAAAGGTGTAAGCGACCGCATAAATGAACTTGCGGATTTCGATAAACCTGTACATCCCGATTACCGCCCTGATTATGTCCACATTATCCCGCTTGCGGAGATAATTATGATGGCTGTGGGACATTCGAGCACCAGTACAAAAGGTGTCCAGACTCCATGGAATGCACTAATTGAGCGATTCGGTAGTGAGGTTACGGTGCTTCTTGAGGCAGACCCTGATGAACTGGGAATTGTAGATAAAAGGATCGTTGATGCGATACTCGCCTTCCGGCGCAATGAAGTTATTATCCATCCGGGCGGTGGCGGGAAATATGGCTGGATCGAACTGCCACAGGGTGGCAAGGCGTGAAAACCAGAGGCTAAAACGGATGTTCAAAAACAGAGGTCACTGACGGATTTTTATGTATTCTCGATACCTATATAATAGATTAAGACCTTCAAAAGCCAATTATTAGATCAACATTTGCCGAGGTGGCAGAGCGGACTAATCCAACGGTGATCTCACCTTGGAGTCTATACGCGGCAGGCTCGAGACTTGTTTTCCCTGACGGGATGCTTGGGTTCGAATCCCAACCTCGGCGCTTTTTGTTTTTTTTAACACTCATCCATCTTTGGCACACTGTTAACAACAGTATCTGCAATATAATTAACAATTTTATTGGATAAATTATGGTTACATCTTTAAGAAACAACTGGTTTAGCAATATCCGTGGCGATATTCTCGCCGGTATCGTCGTAGCGCTGGCACTGATCCCGGAGGCTATTGCTTTCTCCATCATCGCCGGTGTAGATCCCAAAGTGGGGCTCTACGCTTCCTTCTCTATCGCTGTGATAATCGCCTTTGTCGGCGGTCGCCCGGGAATGATATCTGCAGCCACTGGTGCAATGGCGCTGCTGATGGTAACTCTGGTCAGGGAGCACGGTCTTGAATATCTGCTGGCAGCCACCCTGCTTACCGGTGTACTTCAGATCTGTGCAGGATACCTGAGACTGGGTTCGTTGATGCGTTTTGTAGCTCACTCGGTGGTTACAGGCTTCGTCAACGCCCTGGCAATTCTTATATTACTGGCACAACTGCCGGAACTCACCGGAGTTACCTGGCACGTCTACGCCATGACCGCAGGCGGTCTGGCGATCATCTACCTATTTCCATATATCACCAAGTCGATACCCTCACCACTGGTCACGATCGTGGCGCTGACTGGTATTGCCATGGCATTGAATCTCGACATTCGCACTGTGGGTGACATGGGTCAACTGCCTGACACCCTGCCAATATTCCTTTGGCCCAGCGTACCGCTCAACTTTGAGACCCTGAGAATTATTTTACCATACTCAATATCCTTAGCGATAGTGGGTTTGCTCGAATCGCTTATGACAGCCACCATTATCGACGACCTGACCGATACTTCCAGTGACAAGAATCGCGAGTGCAAAGGGCAGGGGCTGGCCAATATAGGTGCCGGTCTTCTGGGTGGTATGGCAGGATGCGCGATGATCGGTCAGTCGATCATCAACGTACGCTCCGGTGGACGTACCCGCCTCTCCACTCTTTCGGCAGGAGTATTCCTGCTGTTGATGGTGGTTTTCCTTGATGAGTGGGTTGCCCTGATCCCTATGGCTGCACTGGTTGCTGTGATGATCATGGTCTCCATCGGTACCTTTAATTGGGAGTCGCTACGCAATATGAAGAAGCATCCGTTCAGTGCCAACATCATAATGGCGTCCACAGTGATAGTTGTGGTTGCTACCCATAACCTCGCTTATGGTGTCTTCGTTGGTGTTTTGCTGGCTGCGATGTTCTTTGCTAACAAGGTGGCTCAATTTAAGCATGCTACATCGGAAGTGAGCGAAGATGGCACGCTACGCACTTACCGGATTGTAGGTCAGGTATTTTTTGCCTCGGCCGACAAGTTTGTGGAGTTTTTCAACTTTAAAGAAGTGGTTGAGAGTGTAGTTATCGATCTTTCGCAGGCGCACTTCTGGGATATCACCGCCGTGGCGGCGCTGGACAAAGTGGTGCTCAAGTTCCGCCGTGAGGGGACTGAAGTGGAGGTCCTTGGACTAAACGAGGCCAGTGCCACCATTGTCGACCGTTTCGCTATACACGACAAGCCGGATGCTGCAGAAAGGCTGATAGCCCACTGAGGATAGAGTTTGGACTTAGGATTAAGGAGTTGAAGTTAACAATGACCAATGTAATCGCATGTATTGACGGCACCGAGGTATCTAACTCTGTGTGTGACTATGGAGTATGGGCAAGCAAACGTATGAATGCCCCACTGGAATTTTTGCACGTATTAGAAAAATCTGAATATCCTGTAAAGAGTGATCTCAGTGGTAGTATCGGCCTGGGTAGTCGCAAGACCCTGCTGGATGAACTGGCCGCCATAGATGAGAAGCGCGGCAAATTGGCGATGGAGCAAGGCAAGATGATGCTCGATGACGCAGTGGGGAAGGCTGTTGCCAACGGTATAGACTCCCCCTTACTCCGACAGTATCACGGTAACCTGGTGGAGATCCTTACTGAGATAGAGGAGTCGAGCCGATTGTTTGTTATGGGTAAGCATGATGAGCACTTGCGAGCACATGTTGGTAGCCGTCTTGAGACTGTGGTTCGTACAATGCACAGGCCAATCCTCATCACCACATCCAAATTCGAACCACCACAACGGGTGATGATTGCTTTTGACGGTAGCGCCACAACACGCAAGGGGATAAAGATTATTGCCAAAAGTCCACTGTTTCGTGGTTTGCCCTGCCATCTGGTTATGGTTGGCAAAGAGAACGAAGCCAACCGCGAACAGATTCTCTGGGCACAGAAAACCCTTGAAGATGCCGGTTTTGAGGCTCCTGCCACTATCATCGACGGTGAGGTTGAGCGCTCGTTGGGTGACTATCGATCGGCTCACGAGATCGACATGCTGATCATGGGGGCCTATGGCCATTCGGTGATCCGTCGCTTCCTTGTGGGAAGCACTACCACCGACGTGATTCGCAATACCTCGATACCGGTGCTGCTGTTGCGTTAGTTTGTGGCTTTATTTGCCCCTATCAACCTATCACTTGACTGTACGTCTTTGTTTAGTTGTTTTTATTGCCGAGTTAACAAACCGCCGCAGGCGGCGCTTCCCATGATATCAAATAATTAGTTGACACATGACCTAAGTTTCATTTTCACACGCTCTATGAATATAGTTCAAGTAGAATTATGGGGAATGGACAAAAGAAATTGAATTTATATTTATATTTTTGTTCGATGGGGTATGCCGCCTGACGGCGGTTACTGCGTTATTTGTGGTATTTGAAAACAAAACTATGTCCGTTTCTTCATCCCATCCCATCCCCATTCCCCCGCACCAGCGAGGCCAGAACACCCACTGCACAGATTCCCGCAGCAACCATGAATGCATCATGATAACCACTCAAAAATGCTGGGATGTATGATATTCCAAGTGCTTCGTTCAATTGGAGTCCTCTTGTGAATACGGCGCTGGATATGGCTATTCCTGTGACCATTCCAAGATTGCGCATTATTCCAAGCAGACTGCCGGCAATACCCAGGCGGTTCTTTGGAACTGATCCCATTATGATACTGTTGTTTGGTGACTGGAACATTCCCATGCCCAATCCCACCATGCCCAGCCTGATGACTATATCAAGGAAAGTGGATTCCTGGCCCAGATTGCCAAGGAGATAGAGGGCTAGACATGTAATGGCCATTCCTATGCTGCTCAGCATGAACGAACTTGTTTTATCGGACAAAATGCCGCTAACGGGTGCTACCACTGCCATCACAAGCGGAACTGCTATAAGAGCCATTCCAACATGGCTTGTAGTGTAGCCCAGAACCTCTTCCATATAAAATGGCATCATAAGAATTACTACAAACATAGCCACAAAGCTCAAAAAACTGCTTGCATTTGATGCTGAGAATGGCCTGTTCTTGAACAGGGAAAGTTCCACCATCGGATGGCTGACTTTGTACTCGGTGTATAGGAATATCATCAGGGATATCACAAAAATGCTGAAAAGAGCAATTATTGGGGGCGAGTTCCAGCCCATTCCCTGGCCCTGTGTGATGGCCATCATCAATGATGTCACACTTATGAACATTAAAAATGCACCGGAGATGTCGAATTTTTGTCCTTTGTGAAGTTCTTCGGATTCGAGGACTTTCAAGGCATAGACAGCTGCTAAAATACCGATCGGGATATTGATGTAGAATATACTCTGCCATCCTATCAGATCGATCAGGAATCCTCCAAGGGCGGGACCTGCCATGGAACCTACACTGACCACGGTGCCGATAATTCCCATTGCTTTACCACGCTCTGTATGCGGGAATGCGAATGTGACAATTGCAGTACTCGTAGCCATTATCATGGCAGCACCGAAGCCCTGCACAACCCTGAAGGCTATTAACTGACCTACTGATGTGGATAGACTACAAAGACCTGATCCGAAACTGAAAACCAATAGACCTGCTGCAAACATATTTTTCCGGCCATACATGTCTGAAAGCCGGCCGAGTGTCAGGAGTAATACTGTGATAGTAAGCAGGTAGGAAAGTATGACCCATGATGCGGTAGGGATATCGGTGTCGAATAATCTGGTTAGTGTTGGCAGTGCAATGTTTACTATGCTGCCATCAAGGGTTGCCATAAATATGCCGATCGACACTGCAAGCATGGCTTTCCATTTGTATTTTGGGTCAGGGTTGTTTTCCATTTGTATCGGGTGTGATTGATGATTTTATCTTATTTTATGTTGTTGATGTTGCAGAATGTGGCTGTTTCGTGTATTGTGACTGTGCATATACTTATGGTATGTGGTATATTTCTAACAAAATCGGTCATTTTAAATAGTTTGGTGTTAGATATAATTAACATATGCTTAAAGTAACTTAAACAAGGGAGATTAATAATGAATAAATCTAACAGGATATTGATATTGGGTTTGATTTTTGGAATTGCTGCCGTTGCCCTATATTCTTATGGGGATATGGTTGGAGGAAATATGATGGCTGCTGCTGTAATTGGATTGTCTGTAAGTTACATTATGCGAAAAGCAATGTTAAAAGATGAACTTAAAAAAGACGAAATGGTCAAGAAAATTTCCGGCATGTCTTCGGATATTGCATTGTATCTTTCAATCATATCAATTGGATTATTGACAATAGTGTTGCATTTTCTTCCAACCGTTTTTGATGTATTCGAAGTATTGGGTATTTTACTGGCGGTTATGTTAATGTCAAAGATCGTACTTCAAATTTATTATACGAAAATGAAAGACGAAATTGGTTTTTGACAGAAAAGGTGATCTGGAATGAAATTCAGAAAAGATAAATACATTTTGAGATTCATGTCAATGAGTATTGGAATGATAGTTGCCGGCATACTTTTGGGTATTTTTGTGCCTTCCTTTGCTGGAGTTGGCCTTATCATGGCTGGCATGATATTGAGTGTCATGGGTGTTTATGCAGCAACAAAACCGATGGAATATTTTATGCCTGATGAGAGGATTAATAAAAATACGGATAAGGCAGGCCATCATGCATTCTGGATAATGGTAAATGTTGTTATTATCCTTAATCTGATTGACACATTTACTTCAGTATCTATTGAATATAATATTGCAGGTCTTTTGATTCTCTTTATAGGTATCTATTCATTTTGGATTCTTGGATGGTTTTATAACAAAAAAGGTGATCTGGAATGAAATTGATTAACAATAAAAGGTATACTGTTCTATTGGTGCTGGGGCTTCTCGACATCATGATCGGCTTAGCTGAAATGTTGAAGATAATTCCACATTCGGGGACGACGACTCCCGGTGTTTCGATGATGGGGGCGGGGATAATAATTCTCATACTAGGGTTATATCTATCAAAAACCCCTGAATCAGAGTCAATGCCAGATGAGCGGACAATGAAACGCGACATGAAAGTTCAGTCAACTACATTTGGAATAATTCTTGCCTACGTGACAGTGCTTTTGCTGATGGATGTGAGTTGGTCTTCGAATTCGATTAATATGGGTGATTTTTTCTTGATCTTTAGTCGTCCTGAGGACATGTCTGTTCTTTTCTCAAGATACATGTCGATTATATTTGTGGCAATAATCTCTGTAGTTGCTCTTACGTTTTATTATAATAAAAAAGGTGATCTTGAATGAAATTTAACAATAAAGTCGTTTTTAAAATCGAATTGTTTCTTGGAATGGTGTTTATGACCGTCGGTATTTATCTGGATATATCTGCGGCAGTCGGCGTAGGCATTTACATCATGATATCCGGTATGTACAAATACACAAAATACGGTGACCACCCCCTATATGATGAGCGGACTAAAAAAATGTCTGGATACGCGGCGAGTTCAACACTATTAGCCTTGATGCTGTCAATGGCAACGCTCATGATAGCTGACGAGCTCAAGTTATTGATTCTGACAGGGCCCCATGTTCTTGCGATTCTCTTTTTTGTTATGGTTCTTTTTTTGAACTTATCGCTCTGGTATTTTAACAGGAAGGAGGACGTGGAATGAAATTCAGGACAGATAAATATATTTTGATACCCATATCAATGGCCATAGGGATGGTAATTGCTGGCATACTTTTGAGTTATCTTATGCCTTCTTTTTCCGGAGTTGGCCTTATTATAGCTGGCACAATGTTGATTGTTACGGGTGTTTATGTAGCAACAAAACCGATAGAACATTTTATGCCAGATGAAAGGATTAATAAAAATACGGACAAGGCAGGCTATCATGCGTTCTGGATAATGGCATCTGTTGTTATTATCCTTAATCTGATAGACATGTTTACTTCAGTATCTATTGAATATAAGTATGCAGGCCATTTGATATTCATAATCGGTATCTTTTCACTTTACACTCTTCGATGGTACTACAACAAAAAAGGTGGTCTGTAATGAAATTCAGAAAAGATAAATACATTTTACGCTTCTTTGGAATGAGTTTGAGTATGATTTTATTAGGTACAATTATATCCATTTTTATCAAGTCAATGTTTTTCATCGGAGGCGGACTTATTCTAGGGGGATTTGTTCTGTTAGTAAGCGGTTTGTACGTCTCCACAAAACCTATTGAATATTTTATGCCTGACGAGAGAATTAAAAAAAATACCGCTATAGCAGGATATCATGCGTTTTGGTTGGTACTTTTGATAATTACTATTTTTAATATGATTGAAATGTCCTCTCCATCGTCTGTAAAATATCTTGATGCGAGTACTGTAATAATGCTCGTTGGTGTATACTCTTTTTTGTCACTCAGATGGTACTATAACAAAAAAGGTGATCTGGAATGAAATTCAGGACAGATAAGGATATCATAAAATTTATTGGAATCAGCCTGTGCATTATTCTAGCTGGAATTATTATTTTCTTGTTTATCGAATCAATTAATGTTTTTGGTTTCATTCTTATTTTAGGTGGACTTATTGGAGTGGTAACAGGTTTGAGCGTAGCTGCGAAACCCAAATGTGATCTAATTGAAGACGAAAGGTCTGTTAGAGTTAGGGAAAAAGCAGGATATTCTGCGTTTATTGCAATGCTGTCGATTGCAGCAATGATCCTAACTCTAAGAATGCTAAAATTATCTCCCGCATTAACTCCTTCGAGAGAATTAGCTGATGGGCTTCAGAGCATGTGGGCTATAGGGCTATGGATTTACATTGCACTCATGTGGTACTACAACAAAAAAGGTGATGCAGAATGAAATTCAGGAGAGATGGACGGATCTTAAAATTTATGGGTATCAGTTTAGGAGTTATCCTGGTTGGAATACTTATATTACAATTTCTTCAACCGATCGCTATTATCGGAATTACTTTCATTTCGTGTGGTTTAGTAGGATTTATGGTTGGTTTGCGCATATCTTCAAAACCTGTAGATTATTTCATAGAAGATGAGCGAAGTGTTAGGATCAAGGAAAAAGCAGGGTATAGTGCTTACGGAGTAATGACGTCTGTGGCTGTAATAATAATGTTTCTTGGGATGGTGAAGATATCTCCATCGTTAACCCCTTCCGGCGATTTTATTGATGGAGCTCTTGTGATGTGGGTTATCGGATTGTATACTTTCATAATCCTTAGATGGTACTACAGTAAGACAGGTGAGTAAGCTGAGAACTATAATAAAGGAGTTTAGGGCAAAGTTCGATCTGACTCAAAAGGATCTTGCAGATAAAGTAGGGGTGAGAAGGGAGACCATTGTCTTTTTGGAGAAGGGAAAATATAATCCATCATTGAAACTTGCATATGACATAGCTAAAGTGTTCGAATCAACGATAGAAGAGGTCTTTTTCTTCGACGATTAAATTTAGGTTGTCTGCGGCGGGTTTAAGGTTGTTATGGGTTTTGTTGGCGGGATTTATTGTTTTCCAGTACGCAAGGAAATAGAGGGAATTGGCATGGCAATAAATGTGGCGGAAACAGTACTGAAAGTTGGGAAATGGTTCATGGATGCAGATATAATCCAAGTCGTTAATATGGAAGTGTGACATTGACAGATATCAAAGACTATGCGTCTGGAAAGATATTTTCTTACATGAAAAATATCGATTTATGCATAAAGCTCATTAAAATCCCTTTAATTGGCACTTTTATTAGAAAAAAATTCGAAAGCAAAGCAATGAACAAATGCGGACAATTTGTTCTCACATCTCCTGAAAGTATTACGAGTTTGATATCCTCAGCAGAACTGGTTGCTGCCGGTCCAAGAATTTGTTATGACCTCTATAAAACAGATTTAACCCATGCCGTTTTTCTTAACGAATTGGCAGAAGCAATGATTGTAGCGGGATTTGCCAGCAAAGTTACGAAAGAAGATGCAATTAAAATTATGTTGGGTGAGAATGAAAGTTCTCGCCCTAAATTAGTATCGTATGTTTCCGGAAAACCGTTGGAATTGTGCAACCAATCAGTTCAAACATGTAGTTTATGGAAACTTAAACGGGCTGGGATTGATATTATGCAAAAGGAGGATCTCATCAAAATTTAACGACATGAGGGTGGGATCATACATGAATTCCGGTTGATGGTGCTCGTTTTGTAATATGATTTTGTTGTGATTAGTTATAATTAGAATGCATCAAAATATAAATTTATACAGTCGACATGCTTAAATAGTCAACACGCATACATTGACCTATGTTCCTGCCAATAGACGAAAAGCAATTCAAGTTTTGGAAACTCCGGCGTGACGGACTTCCCAACATTAATATTGCACGCTTGTTCAACATCTCACGACAGGCGGTATCCAAAGCGCTCATCAGTATGGATCAGCGTATTGAGGATACACTGCTTGAGATGGCGCAGTCAAACCAGATCGAGATGTTGGGCATGAATGCCGAGCGTGGCATCCTGTTTGGCCATTCGATGCCGTTTAATGCCAATGCCATTATATTCGTATCTGCAAAACATGGGGTGCAGGTGTGGTACGAGCACGAAGGGGATTGTAATGCATGCAGCAGGTATACGCAGTGCATCGAACTTTTGTGGGACTTTGCAGACGAGATGAAGATCAAACTTGAAAGAACGGACGACCCCACAAAACTGGCTGAGGAACTGTTTGGGAAATTGAGGGCGTTGGTATGACAATAAATGTGGCAGAAACTGTACGGAAATTGATGGGATGGTGCCCGAATGCGAGTACGATTAAGTACAAGGAAAGCATGCACTTCGATGCACCGCAGATGAATGCTCCTGATATCGGCAGTGGTTCAATTCATGCGGTTAACGGATGGTTGAACATATACCGCAATCGTGTTTTGTCGATTTCAGTAATTCTCACGCTTATGGCGATTGGCTTTTTCATAACTGCCGGAATGTACGATTTGGACATGTTCTTAACAGGTGTTATCGCAGGTTTGTTATCCAGTTTTGCCACATGGTTTAGCGAATGGCGCAGACTTAACAAGGCTGCCGCTGGAAAGTTTGTTTCACAAAAACTTACGCTAAAACGAAAAGAAGTTCAACTATTAGTTTTGATAAGTCTGATTGCTCTTGTATCATTTTTCATTGGTTTTTTAGCATGGAAGAGCAATACGGATATACAAGGAGTGTTCGCTTTTGTATCCGGTTTGGCTTTACCTGTCTGGACACAATACTTTGAAGTGATATACTGGGAACGGAAGAATGGGAAGACTCTGATTGTGGATAAGACATCATTTTACGCGGTGGATGCCCCAATCGGAAAATGATTAAACTTTAGTTCTACATTGCAAATAGTAGCCCTGTTCCGCCAAGACAACAAACTCGTCAGATGCGGATACTGGATTTCTGGTATAACATACCTCATTATCATTTTCTTTTCAGGAAGAGAGTTGCCATTCCCAGTATAATCAGTATTAGTACAGGAGCAATAAATGGTACATGAGGGGGACTCATATCGTAGATATAGTTATCATATATCTGGTTTTCAGAGTAATTTGCTACGATGCCTATCTCATTATCGGTTAGGTGATTATTACTTATTGTGTTGTTGTTGCTGGAATCCCCAAGGAACTTGCAGTATTTGAAATCCGCGGTTATGATGTCGGTATTCACCGTTTTATTCTTGGAAGGATCAAGAAAAATACCATAAAACTTGTTTGAGTTTGCAGTGTTATTCTTAAGTGTATTGTTGATAGAAGACTTAAGATAGATGCCATGTCCACTGTTTGAGTTTGCAATGTTACCCTCCAGCATATTGTTACTGGATTCATTCAGATAAATGCCGTGATCATTGTTCGAATTTGCAGTGTTAGCGATTAGCGCGTTGTTGTCGCTATAATAATACAACATAATACCATGATTGTTATTCGAAGCATTGTTGTTGCTTAGCACATTGTTGCTAGAAAATTTATTAAGGTAAATCCCATATTCAGAATTATTCAAAGCATTGTTATTGCTTAGTGTGTTGCTATTGGATCGACCAAGATATATGCCGGATTCGTTATTCGAATTTGCAGTGTTAGCGATCAGCGTGTTGTTGCTGGAATGGCTAATGTAAATCCCGTTTTCGCCATTTGAAGCTTTATTGCTGCTAAACAGGTTGTTGTTGCTGTAATAGTCCAAAACGATACAATATGTATTGTTCGAAACATTGTTACCGTTAAACGTGTTGTTGTTGCCTCCAAACATATAGATGCCACCACGATTGTTAAAGACAGTGTTACTGTTCAGCGTGTTATTGCTGGATCCGACCAAAAAGATGCCAATAGAGTTGTCTGATGCAGTGTTATTGCTCAGCGTGTTGTTGCTGGATTCATCCAGAAAGACACCTACGGTGTTGTTAGATAATTTATTATCAGTAAGGATGCAATCATGAACTCCATCGAGATAGATACCAGAAGTTTCAGTATTTTTGATCGTACTATTTGCGCCGGTCAAATTAAAGCCGCTGATAGTTACGTTGTTTGCAGTCACATGAAAGACATGATCATTCGAATCGGCGGCCAGTACAATTGTATCATCCATATTTCCAGATTGTGAGACTATGGTTAATTTCTTATTTATTTCGATATTTTCTATATATGTGCCACTGTATACAAGGATGGTATCTCCTTCACTTGTATGATTTACAGCTTCCTGTATCGAGTTATAATCTGCTGCACCGCTGTCGCTTACCGTGATTGTTTTCGCTCCAACAGCACCAGCTGTTATCGTCACAAAAACGAAAGCTATTGCAAAATACATTTCAATTCTCATATACATCACCTTCTTCACCGTTCATTATTTCTCATGCGCCGTAAACTTAAAAGCGCCCCGATTCATCACGCCGTTATAAACCCGATATCATAATACCTATCACCAAATTTGACCGTATGTGAACTCTTTTCGCTAAGAAAATCCTTACTTCGTTGCCATTCATCAGGCTTCACTTCCACGAATTGCTGACTTGTGATCGCTTCCCTGATTGCCGGATATTCGTTCAGTTCCTCTTCTGTCAGTACAACAAAATTAAGATCATCGGGTGCGGATTGCAGCAAATCAGCACCTATGGCTTTGGAATTTATGTGATTGTAAGCACCCCATGCAAAAAAAGCAATAGAGATCAGGAACATTGCTGCAAAAGAGATTGCAAATGCTTTTGCTACAAAACCGCGTGAGCGTTCTTTGCAGACCAGTATTCCAATGCCAAACAGTATCCAGTAGACCAGCAGCATCAAATAAATCGACTGGGGTGGATGTATACCTCTTAAAATATAGCCGCTCAGGTAAAAGGAGATGATACCTATGGCAAAGAACATGAGGTACTTGTTTCGTGTAGTCGTTTTGTTCATGTTCACCTTCTACCAAGCGCCAGTAAGGCAGCACTGATCACAATCATCAAAGTGCTGGTTACACCGATAAATGGAACCTCATTTGCTGGTATTTCATAAATCCGAACTTTATCATCTGGAATTTTATCAATTATTATTCCACCCATATCGGAATCATTCTCGACTTGTGCTTGCTCCATCGCAGCCAGCTCTTGTAACACAGTATCCCTGTCAGATAGTGGGTGTTTCCCGGGTTCACCGAACACAACCCCGAACCTGTCATCATCAATGTTGACATCTTCAAGCATCAGAATTATGGTTTCATTTAAAGCAAAGGTGGGCTCATCTTCAGTGATAACATTCGTACCGATCTTTGTTTTGACAGTTATTGTTTCTGTAGACAATGGATTCATTAACCATTCCTCTACACCGATTGTCACAATAGTATGATCATAGAATGGTTGAATGTCAGTTACCGTTCCAATTATGATCCGATCGGAATGATTTATCTGGTAAGGAATTTCATAGGCTTCTTCAATTAACAGGGCTGTTGCGACATTTGTTGATGCCAACAGCAGTATTAGGGCGAATAGTATGTTTATTTGTTTCATGTTACCTCCTTATATCACACGACTTCAGAATAAATGGCAATTCCATCATTTTCATTATAATTTATACTATCTATTGAGATGATCACTGCTTCCCATGGACCCAATGAGGTGTCATATGTAGCACTCCTATTATTTTCCAAAGTTGCTTTTAACACATATCGATTCTCAAATGGTAAAAATGATCTCAGCAAAAACCATGGACCCTTATATTTATTCACTGCTTCTTTTGGTGCCAATTCATATTCTTTTTCAAACACAGATTTGTTATTTGAATTGATTATTTCAATAGTGACCGTATGGAAAACAAAGTCTTCATTAGAGATACTAAACATTTGTGTTGTTGGAGCGCCTATGAACAAAGTCGGCAGAATGATAAATAAACCTACTAAAATTGCCAGTACGATTCCTGCTGCATAGAGAATGATTTTGTTAATCTTCCGCATATTATCACCTTTAATTGTTTGAGTTGTTACCTGCACTTATTTCTTTAAATATAAAACTAAAAACGCTATTAAAAGTGTAATAGCTGTAAAGCCTGGTGTTTCAGGATGTTCCGAATCACCTTCAACTGCCACATCTGTTGCTAATCCTCCTTCATCAAGTTCATCATTTACTGGCAGACTTTCGAACCGGAATATGACTGGCACGTCATCAATCCCCATCTGCATACCTTGCCGGTCAAATATCTCGTAAATTTCGTCCATTAAGGATTTATTGACATCGGAACCCGCCAAAAAAGAAACAGTTCGGTAACCTTGATATCCATAACCGTAGGAAATAATAGGGCCATCAGGATAAAGATATACCTGCATATCCCCTCTTACTCCACTTCCAATGCTATCAAGTTGTTCGAGCCACTCTCGCTTCTCATCTTCGATAAAAAATTCTCGTTCTTTTCCATAAGTGGCGATGATCCCAATCGGTTGTTGATTTTCCATCCTTTCAATGCCATTTTTCGCAAAAGTGCGAACCAGCTCATATTCATCATTTAGTGCTTTTGTAAGTGGTTCAACGATTCTTTCATCATTTATTCTACTAAGTGCTTCAGCAGCACGGGCCCGAACCTGTGGATTATCGTTTTCAAGTGCCTGTATCAAGGAATCTACTGCCGGCTCCCCTATCTCACGTAAAGAATATGCAGCCCCCGCACGAAGTTCTAAATCGAGATTATCCAGTGCCTGAATCAGAGGTTCCACTGCCGGCTCTCCAATTTTCCCAAGAGCGCCTATTGCACTCTCTCGGGAATTGAAGTTTTCATCAGGATTGTTCATAACCTCTGTAAGGGGTCCTACTGCCGGTTCACCGATATTTGCAAGTGCATTTTCCGCAGCGGTTCGAACCTGTTGTTCATCAGCCAACAATTCAATGAGGGGGTCTATTGCCCTCTCGTCCCCGATCTTGCCAAGAGCCTGTGCTGCATTCTCACGGACTTCCGGGTTGTTATTCTTCAGTGCCTGTATCAGAGGCTCAACCACCGGTTCACCCATTTCAACAAGGGCTTTTACGGCATTCACTTTAACAGAAATATTCTGGTCGGCTAGATCCTGTATCAGGGATTCTACCGCAGCTTCATTCACAGAAGTATTATTGACACTGGCACATGCAATGGATATGCTGAATATCAATACGGTGACTAACAATAAAATTTTTAACACTTTAACTTTCATCGAAATTATCTCCTCTTTATTTTATAGCACAATTTTCAAATTATATGTCAATCAATCAATCCAACTACATCTGTGGTTCTGTCATTGCGATCCAGACAATCACTAACAAATAAATTATCAGGGCAAGCACCCCGATTGCAATTGCTTTCTCAATATATGCCTGCACTTTTGGATTTCTGATAAATGTAAACTTTGGATACTTATTTTTGCCATACCACCATATGGATATTATACCAAGGATGACAGCCCCAATTGCTATAATAAGCGAAACGGTTGTATCATGGCTCCATTGTGATGCACTGGGGGCGTACATTAAAAATTGCAGCAATATACGCAAACCCAGAGCTATTGAAACTGTGCCAAAAAACAAGTAAATAAAATGAACCAGACGCATCAGGCGTGCAGTGTTCCATGGTTTTAATTTATCAGAATCTTCAACGTTCATCGGCTATCCTCCAATCCACTTTCCTGTAAACAAGGAAGTAATACATCACAGCACCAATAAAATTTGCAAAGAATATACCAAGGCACCAGATCAGTTTATCATATTCGCCGCTGGAAGGGAACTTCTCTCTTGGTCTTTGTAGGCAGTCGATAAACATCCCGATCAAGAAGCCAAAAACCGCTACAACAATAATTGCGTAGATGACAAAGATTGCCATGGATAATCCCAGTATTATTAATTCTATCACTGTAGAATTCGACTCGCCTTCCTGAGTACCGAGCACAGAATTATATGGATTATAATTAAGCAGGAACAGTGAAACCAATAACACTATCACAAATCCACCAAACAAGATGTATTTTCTTTTCATATTATTTCCTCATTTCTTACAGCAGCCACAAATGCCATGCTCACAATCACTTCCATTAGCGCGCTGGTTTTCATTCTACAATGATTGTTACAGGTTCAGATTCAATACTGCCAACCCAGTAGGGCTTTGTGATTCGCTCGCCAAGCTGTGTATAATAGACGGCACGAAGCGAGTATTCGCCCCTACTTAACTCCCAGCAGTTTGAATCCTGTGTATGTTTCATCGATTCACCGGGATTTAATTTAACCAGATATTCATTTGTGAGTGGTGTTCTCTCGATCACACCGCATAAATACGGCAATTCGGTAGCATTTTGATATGAAAGAATGATGTTATAGCTTACCTGCTCCTCCAGATCCCATACATTTATTTTATTATCACCTGTGTTTGTTAATTCAAGTTCAATTTCAAAGTTCTCTCCCTCTTTCACATGAGTTTTTTCCGGTGTCAGTGTGAAATTCAATTCGCCTTCCTGGGGACGACCCAGAAGATCGTATGGAATAGACGATTTGAGCAGGAATAGTGAAAATAATAACAGTATCACAAATCCACCAAATAAGATGTATTTTCTTTTCATATTATTTTCTCACTTTTTAGGTACATGTGTTTAGTTTATGTCTACAACCTGCAAGTTTTTCGATAGTATATTCTCCACAGAATGCCACACCCGATCCCAATTCCAAGAGCTAATCCATTCATTATGTTGCTCACATTTCCAAACATATAATTTGCAATCACGAAAACAAATGTATACATAAATATACTTACAAAAAGTGCAATTAAAATTTCTTTGTCGCCCAAACATATCACCTTTTTAGTGGAATTATAAAGTATTTTTATTGTTTTGCCATTCAATTTTTCTATACCGGATCAAGTCGTTAAGTGAATGAATATATCCTCAAGTGATCTTGATTTTTCATTCAATTCGAAAATATCAGCTCCAACTGAAACAAGGCCATGAATTATGTCGGGTCTTATATCGTGCCTTGAATCTGCATAAACAAGTAACTTATTTCCATCGATCTGTTCCACTTTTCGAACATGCTTCATTTGTTTAAGCCACTCAACCATCTTCAAAGATAAATTTTGAATTCCTACAGTAATGATACTTTCAGTTTCGAGATGATTCTTGATCAGATCAATGTCATCTTCTGCAACAAGCTTTCCTTTATGAATAATCCCGACTCGGTTACAAATTTGTTGTATTTCAAACAGATTATGCGATGAGATAATAATTGTAATGCCTTCTTTATTAAGTTCAATTAGGAGATCACGTACCTGTTTTGCCCATAATGGATCAACACCATTTGTTATTTCATCCAGAATTAATAGTTCAGGATTTCCTATTAGTGCCTGGGCAATTCCAAGTCTCTTTTTCATGCCATGGGAAAAATTTCCGACATTAATATCTTTAGAATCATTTAATCCAACCAATTGAAGCAGACGAACAGATTCTGAAAGAGCCTGCATCTTGTTTAAGCCTTTTAAAGACCCGAATAACAGCATGTGATCTTTAGCACTGCGATTTGGATAAAAATTTGATTCTTGAGGATATACACCGATATTTTTTTTGATGCTATTGAAATCTGATAGTTCCAGACCATTAACTATGGCATCTCCACTGGTAGGTCGTATTAAACCGCTCAGCATTCCTATGGTTGTGGTCTTTCCTGCACCGTTTGGCCCCAAAAAACCATAAATGTCTCCTTTTTGAATATGAATATTTAAATTATCTACGGCAACGAATTCCCCAAAAGTCTTTGTAAGATTTTTTGTTTTAAGCATTTTAGAAATCCCTCCTATTCATTACGGATATCAGGGAACCCAGGGATGCTGTAATGAAAAATAACATTCCGCCAATAGATTTAAAAATCTGCAACATGTCTGCTTTTGGGTTAAAAATTGAATCAAATCCAATATATCCATACCAGGTTGGAGTGAAATATTTTAAGAATTCATATTTAAAACCTGTACTAAATATCATCAATATAATCAGAGCCGTAAATGATAGTACAAGGGCTGTGGATGAATTATCTGCCAATGCTGAAATGTTTAAACAAAGTCCTATAAAACATCCAAAATATAGTGTTAACAAAAACCAGGATAATACAGGATACAAGGGCATGTATGTTTGCGTGTTAATGGCTACATAGAGGTATATTATCATAAAGACAATACCTACAATTAATGAAAATAAGATGTTCAAACCTATGAATTTCCCAATTATGAATGAACTTCTCTTTATTTTAGGAATAATTAAACGAATTGTCCCGGATTCGATTTCACGTGAAACACTATCATAGGATAAGGCAATCACAAATACCGGCCCCAGCAGCAATAATGCAAGATACGAAGTAATATATCCAATATTTGCACTTGTTTCACTTTCTGCCATAAGTAATTGAATTATTGAACTACTGTATATCGATAACAGCGACAATATGACGAACATTGCTATCGTGACCAAAACTCTCGTATTGCGGAGTTCATTTTTCAGCAAATCTTTGCATACAATTGACGTTTCATGTAAATCCATAATTCTACTTCCTATATTTTCTCGCGATTGAACCTATAAATGAACCAAGAATAACATTAAATAGAATTTCAAGTAACAAGACAACAGCCACAAGGCCTGTAATAGCACCGTATGACAAAACTACATCCAGATCAGGATCATTGAAAAGTGTAATTCCAATTCCAATGATTTGTTGAATGATGACTGCAAGTGCGATGAATTTTAGTTGTTTACTTTCAATAGAGAATCCAACTACCATTCCTACGACAATTGCAGAGAGAGATAATGTTGTTTCATCTGTATAATTGGAAAAAGTACCCATTATAACCATTAATGTTCCTATAAATATACCAGCCAACATTGATTTATTTTTATTCATTGAAGCCCTCCTTTTTGCCAGGTAATAATGTAGAGGGCCACCACTCCTAAAAAGAGCACCACAATTATTGCGCTAATTGCCAATATATTGAATCCAGTTTTCATCTTTTACACCCCACTCAAAGAGATTGTGCCTGTAACTATCGGCATGCTAAACAAAATTATAACCATAAATTACAACCGTACCAATTAGAATCATCATTATGCCGGCAGCAATAGCAAAAATAGCAATTGTACGCATGTAAACATCTACATTATGTCGATAAGCATATATTCCAAATGCTAACAACGCAACTCCAATCACTGGTGAAATAGGAATCAGAATGCTTAAAAATAAACTAATTAAAATAATTAATAAACCCGGAACAAGTCCCGGGTTGTGGCCTTGGATAATCTTATTATTTTTGTTCATTGGATTTCCTCATTTATTTGATATCATCATAATATGTGCTTCCTGTAATGTGCAAGTAAAACCGCACAAATCAAAATCATTAAAGTGCCAGTGGCTCCTATGAATAGGATTCTATTTGGTAGAGCGTCATTTGCAGGGACGTCATTAACCGGATTTTCATCCATAACAACAAGTGCGTTTGCTTCAACCGTAATCACCCTAACTACATCTGGTAATTGTATGTCACCTCTCTGTAAAGCGTCATCAAGCAGAATCCTATCAGATTTAGTCACATACAATTCAACACTGTTATTATACACATTGATGCCCGACTCTACGGGTATATCTAAAGCACGAGCAGAATCTGAAGCATTGGCTTGAGCTTTTTGGAGATCCACCAAAGACACTTTTGCAGTGTGCACCTCAACAATATCGGCTAGCTCTGTGTACTGCTTCAGGTATGGTTTAATTGTCTCCCCACCATCGCGAGTAAACTGCACAACAATCTTAAATTTCGGATTGTGCTCAACCCAAAGTCCGGCAAAGGTTTCTGGCTCATTCATGCTCAGTTCCGCATCCAGTTTCCCTGCAATATCTTGAAATTGGAATCGGCGGAGAGCTTCCTCAGTACTAATATTATTATTTTGTGCATATATTTGTGCATCATATAACAGTGGATCTTTATTATCCAATGCAATTTTTCCACCACTATCATGTGGTTGCACTCTCGCAGCCAGTTCTTGCAACACAGCATCCTTGTCAGATATCGGGTGTTTCCCTGGTTCACCGAACACAACCCCGAACCTGTCCTCATTAATATTAACATCTTCAAGCATCAGGATTATAGTTTCATTTAGAGCAAATGTGGGTTCATCTTCTGTCCAAAAATTCGTGCCGATCTTTGTTCTGACAGTTATTGTTTCTGTAGACAATGGATTCGTTAGCCATTCATCTACACCGATCGTCACAATAGTGTAATCATAGAATGGCTGAATGTCAGTTACCGTTCCAATTATAATCCGATCGGAATGATCGATCTGGTAAGGAATTTCAGCGGCTTCTGAACTGTATATGGCAGTTGCGACATTTGTTGATGCCAACAACAGTATTAGGGCGAATAGTATGTTTATTAGTTTCATGTTTCCTCCTTATATTACGCGACTTCGAATTCGTCATCATTTCGTCACGCCGTTATAAACCCGATATCATAATATGCATCGCCATATTTGACAGTAGATGAGCCTTTTTCGCCAAGAAAATCATAAGTTTGTTCCCATTCTTTTGAATCCACTTTGACAGGTTGTTGGCTTGTAATTGCTTCCCTGATTACCGGGTATTCGTCCAGTTCCTGTTCAGTCAGGACAACAAACTTATCGGGTGCGGTTTGCAATAAATCTGCACTTATGGCTTTGGAATTGACATGGTCATAGGCACTCCATGCAAAAAAGGATGTGGATATCAGGAACATTGCTGCAAAAGAGATTGCAAATGCTTTTGTTATAAAACTGAGCGAGCGTTCCTTGGAAATAATCAATCCGGCTGCCAGTAAGACTGCATAGATGAACAGCATGAATGATACTGCGGCAAAACCGTGTATCCCTACACCATATGTTTCACTTAATGTTCCAAGCAGGAATCCGCTTATGTAAAAAGAGAGAATACCGACTGCGAGGAACAGGATATAGTTCCATTTGATGTTGTTTAGTTTGTCCATTTTAGGATTCATAATTATTCACTCCCTGCGTTGCGCAAATTGATCCGGTCGGCTTGTATTAATGTTAATTTGCCCTTCTTCATGAATCTCATCACCCGTTATAGCACTCTTCCGCCCTGCACTACATTACCATTCACCAGATCAATTTCCACGTTTCCCCCATCGAAATCATCATGTAGTGTGTGCCAGCCATCTGCATACTTCACCCAGTATTGCACGTTGTCATCATCCCGATCAATCGAGACATCTGTAATTGCCACATCCTGTTCTTTTGGCAAACAGGCATTGTACAATTCTTCGCTCTGCCAACGATCCTTATTATAAAAGATGTCAACTGCCTCTTTCTTCCAATCCTCCTTCGCTGTGAAGTTGAATTTAATTATTGTCTCTTTGGGTGTCACAAGCACTCCAATCCATGTGTAATCAGGATACTTTAGGAGGTAGTAGGTACCGATGGTTTTTCCGAGATTTGTGGCCGCTCCTTCTTTTAATATTGTGGCATTTTCAGCAGGCAATCCTATATTTTGCTCTACAAATTCTTTTACCTCTCGTTCACCGGATTCATCGACGCAGCCGCTCATTAAAACCACAAAAACCAATATTCCAATTAACCTTTTGTACATAGCTTACCCACCTTGTTGCCTTTTCAGTCATGTAGGATCATTATCAATCAAATCGACTGCATCCTCACCCTTTGATTCAACCCGAACACGCCCCCTGTCAAGAGCCCGCTTTCCAAGAATTAACCAGTGAATCGGAACTGCAACCAATCCGATAAAACACAGTATTACCATTGTAAGCAACATCACATCCTGTGACAATACCAGTCCAACCAGTTCAGTCCCGTTCATTTTCACACCCTGTTCTATATTTAAAATCTCAAAACATGTTCAATGACATTTCTGCTGTAACAATTGTCATATCTTGTACCCTCGATCTCTACGTTTCACAATAATTCGAATTTTCCAGAAAGTGCAGACACATCCTGTTTTCCTTAATCGTTCCTGTGATATGAAAAGCCGAAGTCTTACATCCTGCCCTGCACTCATTTTTATGCCTGCACTTTGCGCAGTATCCTTCCAGTTTGACATCCTTACGATTATATTGGAAAGCCAGATCCGAACTCCATATCTCAGATAGACTCTTATCCCTGACATTGCCTTCAATAAGTTCGGATGGCTGGACAGGACATCCCTTCACATTTCCGTAGGCATCTATGGAACAGTGGTTGATGCCTGCTGTACACCCGTTCCATTCCTCATCCCTGATACACTTCTTACCGAAGTATCCAAGACTGTCCCCCACAACCACCCGTGTCCTATCAAGTTCCCGGCGGATGGATTCAATCTTCCCGGCAAGTTCTATGAACTGTTCAGAATTCAGTGCTTCAGCCTTTTCTAGATTCCCCACAGGAATGGCGAAAAATATCTCCCATGACCTGATGTCGTTCTGTTTTACAAAATCCTTGATATTATCCAGATCCCCCACATTTCTTCTTGTAATGGAAGTGGTTATCCCATGAGGTATTCCATACTTTTTGAAAAGTTTCAATGAATTGATCGCCTTATCAAATACTCCAGGCATGTTCCTGAATGAATCATGCACTTCTCCAACCCCGTCTATACTGATATGCACATTAAAAGGCTCAAGTGATGCCAGTTTCCTGACGATTTTTTCATCAAGTAATGTTCCATTGGTGGTCAGGCCGAACTCCATACCCAGTTCCCGTACTCTCTCAAGCAGCAGGAATATGTCAGGCCGGATCAAAGGCTCCCCACCTGAAAATGAAAGCATGAATACCCCCGTCTCATGCATATGCTCAATAAGAGCCAGTGCTTCCTGTGTATCAAGTTCCCTGCCTTCCATGATCTGCGATGCACAATGGGAGCAGTTGAGATTGCATGTTTTGGTAACCTCCCACGAAACCAGAACCGGTGCCGGAAATTTTAATTTTTCTATTGTCCTGGTAGGTACAGGTACATCAATTGTCACAGGTATTGAGACAAAATTCAGTTTCTGGAAACTTGATAGATATTGAAGTGTCCTCAATGTTGCGATTGCCGGATGCATATCACATTTCACTGCAAGTTTGAGGGCAATTGCAGATATGTCTGATCCGTTATCTACCAATTTGAGTATTTCTGCCGCATATCTGTCGACCATGACGGTCTTGAGGGTTGCAGGATTGAATATCGTAACTGATTTTTTATTATCCCTGTATACCAGATCACTTTTTGTCTGAGGTATCTGGGTTCCGTATTGTCCGAATACCAGCTGAACGATGCCATCTGTCCAGCTCATGGTGTTTCTTCCTCTTCAATTACATTATCAATTCCAGTTTCAGGTCTGTGGACAGGTACACCATAGGTCGGCATCGGACCGCCGGGGCTAAAGAATAGGTACTGATTGGATAGAATAAAAGACAAGAATGCCAGTGTCAGTAATATAAGTGGATTGATAACTTTGATAAACACTTGTGGATGAATGTCTCTTTGCAGCAAATATTTGGCTACTATGAGAACCATAAGTCCGATAAATAAACTCAAAAATGCTATAACAATGGGGATTAAAAAAATAAAACCGAAATACGTGTTAAGTTTAATATACAGTATCATTCCAAAAATGATGCCCAGTATTCCGGCAGTGATGAACTGATATATTACTGAAATTCCCCGTGTTTTGTTTATGTAGATGGCACCCCCTGTCAGAACGATCAATGTGCCGGTCAGTAGAAGTGCTACGGAATCAGGTGAAATGTATGAGTACAACCAGTGTTTGATCTTGCCGTACTGTTCCATGTATATGGATTCTACGACAAAATCGTCATAATTGGTTCCGTCCGCATTTGATCCCGATGTAATGGTGAGGGTATTTTCGCCTGTATGGATAAGATCTGAACTGAAGATGAATTCTACATCTGTAGGAACATAATCCTGATCTGTGCCTTCTATAAAGTCGTTCAGGTTTCCGATCTTAACATCGTTGATATAAACGTCATCATTGTACTCCATTTCGTTTTTGGATCCGGCCGGCAGCACGTTAACAACTGTCAGGACAAGCCGTATGTCATCTCGTCCAACTTCTTTATACTGTGTAAATGAATATGTATATGAGACTGATTCAGGATCCGGAGATGAAAGACTGTCATCCGTATCATCTCCAAGATGAATTCTCACATCATCTCCATACCCATAAATCTCCCCTACCATGGGAATGTTCGTGTATCCTGATGCAGCTGATGTGGCCAGTATTAAGCAAAACAGGATTAAGGTTGATATTTTAATTATTGTTTTCTTCTTGTTTGCATACATTGATCGATTCCCCATCGTGTTTCCATTCTTCTGCATATCTAATCAATTCCCATCACTTACTGCCATCAAACACAATACCTGAACTGAGATTCTCAACCCGGCTGGCGATTACAAAATTACCTTCGATTCCAACCTTTTTCCCACCATACCATTTCCCGATAATCCGAAGTTTATCGTTCTTTGAAACAATGCACATTCCATAATACAAAAC